>JBEIVF010000223.1:0-3054 GCA_040374005.1 Gemmatimonadaceae bacterium
CTCGATCAGGCGGTACAGATCGAAGCGGGGCATTTGGCCGATGTGTGCGCGGCCGCGAAGGCGCGGGCAATCACGGTGGTGCTGGGCATCATCGAGCGACCGCTCGACCGGGGCGGGCACAGCGTGTACGCCAGCGTGGTCACGATCGATTCTGGTGGTGCGCTGGTGACGGTGCATCGCAAGTTGATGCCCACGTACGAAGAGCGACTGACCTGGTCACCCGGCGACGGTCATGGACTGCGTACGCATCGGGTGGGCGCATTCACATTTGGCGCGCTCAACTGCTGGGAAAATTGGATGCCGCTGGCGCGGGCCAGCCTGTACGGGCAGGGCGAAGATCTGCATGTCGCGGTGTGGCCGGGGAGCGTGCGCAACACCGAGGAGATCACGCGCTTCATGGCGCGCGAGGGCCGGTCGTACGTGATGTCGGTGTCGGGGCTGCTGCGACGCGATCAGGTACCGGAACAGACGCCGCACTTCGACCTGCTGCAGCGGGTGCTTCCCGAGGTGATGGGCGAAGGCGGCACCTGTATTGCGGGTCCCGATGCGACCTGGCTGGTGGCGCCGGTGGCGCACGAGGAGCGCATCATTGCCGCCGACGTGCACCACGTGCGGGTACGCGAGGAGCGGCAGAACTTCGACGCGATGGGGCACTACGCGCGTCCCGACGTGCTGCAGCTCGAGGTGAACCGGGAGCGGCAGCGCGCGGTGCGGATTCGCGACTAGGGGACCGTCAACGGGCGCTGCATGATCGCTGCTCGACGACGCACTGCACGCCGGGTGTAATCAGCGAGAGCAGATCGTAGCCCGTCGAGCGCTGAATTGCATCGACCGTGGTGAGGTACGCCGTGTAGGGTCGGCTGGCGATCCCGTTGACATTCGGCATGTTGACCGCAATGACCTGCACATCGGACGGGTTTGTGATTTGCGCCGGTGTGCGGAGGTCGGGGACGACAACCGCCACCTTCCACATCGAATCGGGAATCGCGAGCGGGGCCCCTGGCATCACACCCAACCCATCGACACCGGGGCCCGAGCGGTTCCGCGTCCAGATGCCGCCGGCGACGACGTAGATCTGGCGGCCGCCGGTGAGAAGCGTGCGCAAGAAAGTCTCGAACTCCGCCCATGGACCGCCGTTCATATCCGGTCGCTGCGGCAACATGTTGGTGAGAAAGAACGTCGCCGCGTTGTCGCCGTCGGCACTCGTCCAGTCGGCCGACGGGGCGAGATGGCCGCGTGAATACTCGCCCCCGTTGATCCAGTCGTTGGTCGTGGTGCGGAGCAGGCCGAGTCGCGTGAGCGCGGTGTCGGCAGAAAAACAGTTGCATCGCGCGGCCGCGCCCAGATGGCTTGCATCGAGATGCCACGCAGCCCAGTTCGCCACGCCGCGGCGCGGATTGAGCGAGAGCGTGTACTGTCGTCGGGCGATGAGCACGTCATCGGTGGAATCGGCGTCGGTGGGCAGTCCGAGCGCGGTGTTGAAGCCCACGCGCGCCGTCGTTGCCACGGAGGCAATGGCGCTCGTGATGGTGGTGGCTGCCGTCGAACCATCGCTCGCGGTGACGCCGATGCGCGCGCCGCCTGGGCCGACGGCCGAAATCACTCCGTTGGCATCCACCGCCACGACCGCGGGATCGCTGGTCGTCCACGCCACGCTGCGATTGCTTTGGGCGACCCCTCCGCCGTTGGTGCCGGACACGAACAGCTGCGTTTGGAAGCCCACGGGAAGCGCCGCCGCCCGCGCGCCAATGGCGAGCGTGGCCGCGCCGCCACTGGGCGGTGCGGGCGGCGGGGCGAGTGGCAACGCGTCGGTACCACCAGCGCAGGCGGTACCAATCAGTGCGATCAGCAGCGCCAGGCCGCCGCGAATGAGCACGGATCCCGGGTGGCGCGAATGGGACCGGTGTGTGTGCGACGTACGGGTCGATCGACCGGCACGCATAGGCAGAATCCGAGGCATGTGTGTAATGTAGCTCGACGCCCGTTGCCCGCCGCGGTCGCGCTCGTGCGGCCCAGGAGTACCGCGTACCAGACGGCGTGCCGTCGTCGTCAGTAGCCGCGCGTGCGGTCGACCACCCACGTTGGCAGCGCACCGCGCTCGAGTGATTCGAGACACTCCAGAAAGCCGTGTGCCGCGCCATTGATTGTGGTGAGTCCGGAAATGTGCGGCGACACCAGCACGCGCGGATCGCTCCACAAGGGCGAGTCGACTGGCAGCGGTTCGGTGGCGAATACATCGAGCGCCGCACCGCGCAACCAGCCGTTGTCGAGCGCCTCGGGCAGCGCGGTTTCCTCGACCACCGAGCCGCGGCCGGCGTTCAAGAGCACCGCGCCCCGACAGCGCGACAGCACGTCGCGCGAGATCAGGCCGCGCGATGCCGGTGTATCGGGCACGGCCACCACGATCCAGTCAGCGTCCCCCACCAGATTCGCGATTTCGCTCGCCGCGTGCACCGCGTTAAACGCCGCGCTGTCGGCGGTTCCACTTACAGTCCCGCTGCGCGACACGCCGGTCACGTGCACGCCCAACGCGTGCAGTGCATGCGCGATGGCGCGGCCGATGTCTCCCGTGCCCACCACCAGCGCACGCGTCCCCGCCACGCGCGCGATGTCACGGGGCGCCCAACGGCGCTCGCGCTGCGCCTCGGCCAGCTCCAGCAGCTGCAGCTGAATCGCGAAGATGCGCGACACCGCCCACTCGGCGATCATGGGGCCGAACGACTCGGGGCTGCGCGTGAGCAGGATGGACGGCTCAAGATCGGATGACATCCACGAATCGACACCGGCACCGGTGCACTGAATCCAGCGCACGTTGCCCATATCCGCGACCGACGGCGGACGCTTGAATCCGATGTACGCCTCGGCCCACGTGAGATCCTCAGCGGTGATCTCGGTGAACACCTTGCCGCGCAGCTCGAGGTCGGGGCGACGCGCGCGAATGGCTTCGGCGATGCCGACATGCGCATTGGCGCCGATGGCGATGCGCCGAGGCGCGAACGGGAGCGGGAAGGTCATCAGGCGGCCTGACGTTGAGTGGGAGACGAACCGATGGCA
>JBEIVF010000072.1:0-8953 GCA_040374005.1 Gemmatimonadaceae bacterium
AGAAGCTGGACCGGCACCCGGGCAATTTGTCGCGGGCGGCGGTGGAGCTGGCCAAGGACTGGCGGTCGGACCGGGTGCTGCGGCGCCTGGAGGCGCTGCTCGCCGTGGCCGACCACACGCACGGGTACATCCTCTCGGGGTCGGGCGAGCTGATCGAGCCGGACGATGGCATCCTGGCCATCGGGTCGGGTGGGCCGTATGCCTTGGCCGCGGCCCGCGCGCTGATGGCGCACACCACCATCGCCCCTCGCGATGTCGTCAAGCAGGCGCTCACCATCGCCGGTGACATCTGCGTGTATACCAATACGAACATCACCGTCGTCGAACCGGCGTAAGCACAATTGTCCAGCACACGTACGGAACAGGCGCTCGCGCGTCTTGCTGATCTCACGCCGCGCCAAGTGGTCGCGGAACTCGATCGCTTCATCGTCGGGCAGGCCAACGCCAAGAAAGCGGTGGCCATTGCGCTGCGGAACCGGTGGCGGCGGCAGCGTGCGCCCGAGCCCATCCGGCACGAGATCAACCCCAACAACATCATCCTCATCGGCCCCACGGGCGTGGGGAAGACCGAGATCGCGCGTCGCTTGGCCAAGCTGGCGGCAGCGCCGTTCGTGAAGGTCGAGGCCTCCAAGTTCACCGAGGTCGGGTATGTGGGGCGCGATGTCGAGTCGATGATCCGCGACTTGGTCGAGTCGGCCATCGATATGGTGCGGCACGAGCGCGAGCAGGAAGTCGAGGATTTAGCGCACGACAAAGTGGACGAGCGCTTGCTTGATCTGTTGTTGCCGGTGGGCGAGACCACGCCGGCTCCTGCCGATGCGTCGGTGTTCGTGGTGGGCGCGTCGGGCGAGGCCGTGCCCGAGCCCGCGACGGATGTGGCCAAGGACCGCTATCAGCGCACGCGCGACAAGCTGCGCCAGCTGCTGCGCGACGGGCAGCTCGAGCACCGCGAGGTCGAGGTCGAAGTGTCCGTCGACTCACCCATGCTCGGCATGATGATGCCCGGCGGCGCACCCGATGCCGCCGGTGACATCGGCGAGATGCTCAAGGACTTGCTGCCCAAGAAGACCAAGAAGCGCACGGTGACGGTCACCGAGGCGCGGCGCATCTTGCTGGATCAAGAGTTCGACAAGCTGATCTCCGAAGACGATGTGATCACCGACGCGCTAGAGCGCGTCGAGAAGCTTGGCATCGTGTTCATCGACGAGATCGACAAGATCGCCGGCGGAAAGGGTGAGAGCTCGGGCCCCGACGTGTCGCGCGAGGGGGTGCAGCGCGACTTGTTGCCGATCGTCGAAGGCTCCAACGTGCAGACCAAGTACGGGATGGTGAAGACCGACGGCATCCTATTCGTGGCCGCCGGTGCCTTCCACGTATCTAAGCCGTCCGATCTGATCCCCGAGTTGCAGGGGCGGTTTCCGATCCGCGTCGAACTCACCTCGCTGACCGAGGACGACTTCGTGCGCATCATGACCGAGCCCGAGAACGCGCTCACCAAGCAGTACATGGCGCTGATCGCCGCCGAAGGGGCGTCGCTGACCATCACCGAGAGCGGCGTACGCGAGATCGCGCGGATCGCGGCGGTGGTGAATGATCGGATGGAGAACATCGGTGCGCGCCGGTTGCACACCGTCATGACCACGTTGCTCGAAGACGTCCTGTACGAGTTGCCGGATCGCGGCACGGCGCCCATCACCATCGACGCCAGTGATGTGACCGACCGCTTGAAGGCCATTGTTGAGGATGAAGACCTGCGCCGGTATATCCTGTGACCGCACCTCGCCACTTTTTGTCGTTCGAAGATTGGTCCACCGCTGAGCTCGACGGCTTGCTCACGTTGGCCGAGCAGATGCGCACGGGGCGCTTCACCGCCCAGCCGCTGGCCGGCAAGACGCTGGCCATGATCTTCATGAAGTCGAGCACGCGCACCCGCGTGTCGTTCGAAGTCGGCATGCTGCAGCTCGGCGGGCACGCGCTGTTCTTGTCGTCGCGCGATGTGCAGTTGGGGCGCGGTGAGCCCATTGCGGACACGGCGCGCGTGTTGTCGCGTTACGTGGACGGGATCATGGTGCGCATGTACGGCCACGAGGACATTCTTGAACTGGCGAAGTACTCCAGCGTGCCGGTGGTCAATGGCCTCACGGACTGGTTGCACCCCTGCCAGATCATGGCCGACTGTCTCACCATCCGTCAGCACCTCGGCGCCCTCGAGGGCAAGCGCGTGGCGTGGATCGGCGACGGCAACAACATGGCAAACAGTTGGATCGAGGCGGCGGAGAAGTTCGGGTTCGCGTTGAGCATTGCGTGTCCTGAGGGCTACGAGCCGGACCCCGAGCTGGTGGAGCGCGCGCGTCGTGTGACCACGGTGGAAGTGAGTGCCGATCCGCACGCCGCCGTGGATGGCGCCGATGTGGTGAACACCGACGTGTTCGCGTCGATGGGGCAGGAGGACGAGCAGGAGACGCGCCTTCGCGTATTCTCGCGGTTCATTGTGGACGACGCGTTGATGGCGCGGGCGAAGAAGGCGGCGATCTTCCTGCATTGTTTGCCGGCGCACCGAGGCGAGGAGGTCGCGGCGTCGGTCATTGATGGTCCGCAGTCACGCGTGTGGGATCAGGCGGAGAATCGGCTGCACGTGCAGAAGGCTGTCCTATGCGCCCTGATGGGCGCATAGGAGTGGCACGAGAAGCACGGGTGGCACGAGTGGCACGGGTGGGGAAGGCGGCGCCGCAGTTCGAGTTGCCGGACCACAACGGAGATCTCGTATCGCTGTCGTCCTGTTTGGGGCGCACGGTGGTGCTGTTCTTCTATCCCAAGGATTTGACCTCGGGCTGCACCATGCAGGCGTGTGAGTTCCGCGACCTGCTACCGTCGTTCGACGAACTGGGCGCCGTGGTCATTGGCATCTCGCCTGATCCCATGAAGTCGCACCAGAAGTTCCGCGCCAAGCACGAGTTGCCGTACACGTTGCTCTCCGACGTGGAGCACAAGGTGCTCAATCGGTATGGCGTGTGGGTGGAGAAGATGCTTTACGGGCGGCGGTATATGGGCGTGGAGCGCACCACCATCATCTTCGGGCCAGACGGGGTGATCACGCATCTGTGGCGGAAGGTGAAGCACGAGGGGAATGCGGCGATGGTGGAGGCCGCGCTGCGCGAGGCGCTCGCTACCCGCTGATCCGCCCCTTCGTCTCCGGCATCGTCCAATAAACGAGCAACCCCCCGAACGCACACGCACTCACATACCAGTAGAACCACTCCTCGTGCCCGATGTTCTTGCACCACAGCGCGATGTACTCCGCCGTGCCGCCGAAGAGTGACACGGCCACCGCGTAGGGGAAGCCCACACCGAGTGCGCGTACACCGGTCGGAAACAGCTCCGCCTTCACCACCGCGTTGATCGACGTGTAGCCGCTCACCGCGATCAGCGCGAGGGAGAGCAACAGGAACGCCTGCAGACTACTCTGGGTCTGCGCGAGCGCACGCATCAACGGGATCGTGCCGACGGTGCCGAGCACCGCGAAGGTCATCAGCACGGGGCGCCGACCGACTTTGTCAGAAAGCGCACCGACCAGCGGCTGCAAGCACATGAACAGCAGCAGCGACGCCGCCGACGTCATCGTCGCGGCCTCCTTCGTGAAGCCCGCCGTGTTCACCAAGAACTTCTGCGCGTACGTCGTGAACGTGTAGAACGCGACCGTGCCGCCTGCGGTGAGTCCCACCACCGTCGCCACCGCGCGACGATGCTGCTTCAACGCGGCCACACCACCCACACGCCCCGCCGGCGGATCCACCGCCCGCGCCGTCACGAACGCATCCGACTCCGCCAACCGCGTCCGCATCAGCAGCGCTACCAACGCGAAGAAGGCGCCGAGCACAAAGGGAATGCGCCAGCCCCACGCTTCGAGCGCCTCGGTGGGGAGCAACCGCTGCAACAGCAATAGCACACCCAGCGCGAGCAATTGCCCCATGATCAACGTCACGTACTGAAAGCTCGACCAGAACCCGCGCCGCTTGGCATCGGCGACTTCGCTCAAGTACGTGGCACTCGCGCCGTACTCTCCGCCGACACTCAGCCCCTGCAACAGCCGAGCGAACACCAGCAGCGCGGGCGCCGCGACGCCGATGGTCGCGTACCCCGGCGTCAGCGCGATCAGCAACGACCCGCCCCCCATCAGCAACACCGACGCGGCGAGGGCCGAGCGGCGGCCGT
Source organism: Gemmatimonadaceae bacterium (assembly GCA_040374005.1). Classification (GTDB taxonomy): domain Bacteria; phylum Gemmatimonadota; class Gemmatimonadetes; order Gemmatimonadales; family Gemmatimonadaceae; genus DASRAP01. The sequence continues at coordinate 4,213 of JBEIVF010000072.1, forward strand.
GGCGGTCGGCGTACCGTCCCATCACCCAGCCGCCGATCGGGCGCACGAAGAACCCCACCGCGAACACCGCCGCCGCGCTCAGCAACTGCGCCGTCTGGCTCGCCGGCGGAAAGAACGCCTGCGCGAAGTACAGCGAGAACGCCGAATACGTGTACCAGTCGTACCACTCCACGAGGTTGCCCACCGACCCGCCCACAATGGCGCGGAGGCGGTCGCGAGGGGTCATCAACGGCGTGGCGTTCTGAGGCATCCGCAAAGCTGGCATATCCCGCCAAAACGGCGCAAGCGTTAACTTTCCGTCATGACCTCCTCCGACGCCGTCCTCAAGAAGACCCCGTTCCACGCCCGCCACCTCGCGCTGGGCGCCAAGATGGTCCCCTTCGCCGGCTACGACATGCCGGTCACCTACCCCAAGGGGTTGATGGCCGAGCACAACGCCGTGCGCACCAGCTGCGGGATCTTCGATGTGTCGCACATGGGCGAGTTCATCGTCCGCGGGCCCCAGGCCGTCGAGTTCGTCACCAAGGTCACCACCAACGACGTCGCCAAGCTCGCCATCGGCCAGGTCCACTACTCGGGCATCCTCAACGAGCGCGGCACCTTCGAGGACGACTGCCTCGTCTACCGCTTCGCCGACCACATCATGCTGGTGGTCAACGCGTCGAACATGGCCAAGGACTTCGCGCATATCTCGCGCGAACTCGCGCACTTCGACGCCACCCTTGAGGACATCTCCGCGAAGACGGCGCTGCTCGCCATCCAAGGTCCGCTCACCGAGGGCATCCTCGCGCCACTCACCGACGTCGACCTGCCGAGCATCGGCTACTACCACTTCGCCGTGGGTATCTTCGCGGGCGTCCCGAACATCATCGTCTCGCGCACGGGCTACACCGGCGAGGACGGCTTCGAGCTGTACTTCGACGACCAGCACGCCGACGTCATCTGGGAAGCGCTCATGGCCACCAACGCCATCGCCCCCGCCGGACTCGGCTGCCGAGACACGTTGCGACTCGAGATGGGCATGGCCCTCTACGGCAACGACATCGACGACACGGTCACGCCCTACGAAGCCGGACTCGGCTGGCTCGTCAAGCCCGCCAAGGGCGACTTCGTGGGCAAGGCCGCGATCCTCGCGCAGAAGGAAGCGGGCCTACCGCGCAAGCTCGTGGGCTTCACCATCAGTGAGCGCGGGGCGATCCCGCGGCACGGGTATCCGGTGTTCGTCGACGGGCAGGCTTCGGGCACGGTGTGCTCGGGCACGATGTCGCCGTCGCTGGGCTACGCCATCGGCACCTGCTACGTGCCGCCGTCGCACGCGGCCGAGGGGAGCACGCTGCACGTCGAGATCCGCGGCAAGCAGATCCCGGCGACGGTGGTGAAGTTCCCGTTCTACAAGAACGCGAGCCACAAGTAGCGGAGACACGCGTGTCGGTCCTCATCACCCTCACCGATGTCGAGCCGGCGGTCCGGCTCAACGCGCTCCTGGAACGCCAGGGTGTGGTGACCACCGTGGTGTCGCCGATGGACGACGTGGGGGCGGCGCTCAAGAAGGCCAAGCCGCGGGTCATCGTGCTCACTGGTGCGCTGATGGATGCCGGCAACCTCGCCTTGGTGCGCGAGCAGCTGTGGGCGGGAGCGGCCGTGGTGGGCTTGGCCGACATCGGCGACCCGGCGATGGAGCTGCGGCTCAAATCGGTCGGTTTTTCTGAGGTTTTGACCAAGCCGGTCAACGCCGAGGAAGTCGCCGCGGTGGTCAAGCGCCTGATCGAGCGGCAGCGCGTGGCCGATCTCACGGGGCTGCACGGCGAGAGCGCGCCGGTGCGAGAGTTGTTAGTGCGGCTCGACCAGATCGCGCCCGTGACGAGCACCGTGCTGGTCGAAGGCGAGAGCGGCACGGGCAAGGAGCTCGTGGCCCGAGCGATCCACAAGATGTCGCCGCGGCGCAACAAGCCGTTCATCGCGGTGAACGTGGGGGCGCTGGCCGAGACCTTGCTCGAGAGCGAGCTGTTCGGCCACGAAAAGGGGGCGTTCACGGGCGCGGCCGAGCGGCGATTGGGGCGTTTTGAGTTGGCCGACGGGGGGACGTTGTTCCTCGATGAGATCGGTGAGATCCCGCCCAGTACACAGGTGAAGTTGCTCCGCGTGCTGGAGGAGCGTGAGGTGACGCGCGTAGGTGGCACGCAGGCGATCAAGGTTGACGTCCGCGTGATCACGGCGACCAACCGTTCGCTGCGCGCGCAGGTGGAAGCGGGGACGTTCCGTCCTGACTTGTACTACCGTCTCAACGTGCTGAGCATGTACTTGCCGCCGCTCCGGGAGCGGCGCGACGACATTGCGCTCTTGGTGCGGCGGTTCGTGCGGGAGTTCGCGGCGGCGCATGACCGGGTATTCCGGGGCATCAGTGCGGAGGCGATGCAGGCGCTGGTGGGCTATTCGTGGCCCGGCAACGTGCGGGAGCTCCGCAATCTGATCGAGTCGATGGTGGTGTTGGCGCCCGGTCGTGAGATCACGGTGGAGGACATTCCGCGGGAGATCCGCGAGGGCGGCGCGGCGCGGCTGTTGCCCGTGCCCGTGGGAGCGATCCTGCGGGAGGGGGCGCAGGCCGAGGGTCGTGAGTTGGAGTTCATCGTGCGCTCGTTGGTGGAGCTGAAGCTCCAGGTGGAGGAATTGCGGCGGCGGTTGGACACCCAGCAGGCGTGGGCGGAGGTACCGTCGGCGCCGTCCTACCCGCTGGTGCGGGCGATGGAAGCGGCGGAGCCCGTAGGCGCCGCTCCGGTGGGGATAATGATCACGCCCGAGATGACGATGGCCGATATCGAGCGGGTGGCCATTGAGTCGGCGTTACGTCAGACGCGGGGCAATCGTCGAAAGGCAGCGGAACTGCTGGCCATTGGCGAGCGGACGATGTACCGCAAGTTGAAGGAGTACCACCTGGATCACGTGGGGGATGAGTCCTAGCGTTGCCGGGTGTTCCCCCCGACCGTCCTGTTGCCTTGCAGACATCACTGCGTGCCGACGCCAGCGTATCCTCTTTCACCGACCGAACTGACGCTGCCTCCCCTTTGAGCGCGCCGTTGTCGGCGCGGGGCGCCCTCCGTACATCATGACCCAAATACCGTCGTCCTCTCCGATCGCTGGTGTGGTGCTGCCACTGGTGCGGGCTGAAGAATTGATGGGGACGTTACAGTCGGTGGTGTCGGCGCGGATCGTGGCGGGAGAGACGGGGGCGGTGGAGGCGATCCATGTGTTGGTCACTGGCGAGTTGACCCCCAAGCAGGTGGTGCGGAACATCGAGAGTGCGTTGATCGCGCACTTAGGGATGACCGTGGACCACCGGAAGATCTCGGTGGCGACATCGATCGTGCGGGCGAACGCGGCGGCGAGTCAGCCGATGACCCCTGCCGTGGCCTTGGTCGCGACGCGTGGCGCGGTGGGCCGGGCGATCTATTTTGAGGATGTCGAGTTCCGCGGGTCGCGCACCAAGGGGAGCGCGTGCCGTGTGACGTTGCGCCGTGGTGAGGAGAGCTGGGTGGGCGAGGCGGAGGGGATGGAGTCCTCGCGTTCGCGCACCGAGTTGGCGGCGCGTGCGTCCCTCGCGGCGATCCGTCAGTTCGATCTGTCGAAGCGGGCGTTGGAGTTAGTCGGTGTGAAGCGCGTGGAAGCCTTTGACACCGCGTTCGTTTTGGTGGCAGTGGAGACGAGTATCGGCCGTGCGCGAGCGTTGATGACGGGGAGTTGTGAGATTCGCGAGAGCGCGGAGGTTTCGGCGGCTTTGGCGGTGTTGGATGCGACGAACCGGTGGTTGGATCAGCCGGCGGAGTGAGTGGAGTGTTCGCGGATTGTTGAGCGGAGTAGTGGTGGACCAGCCCTGAGACTGAGGTAGCGGAGCCGAGCGAGCAGGATCGTAGTTGAGCGGAGCCAACCTGGTAGCGCAATCCGGCGGACGTCGGTTGCGACTTTAGAGACCAAGGGGGTGATTCTCGATGAGCATGATTAGCTCGGTGATCAATGCGTTGTTCAGCTTTGTGATGGGTGACACTGTTCAGTGGTAGATAGTAAGGGCAAAAACCTCAGTTGAATCGGCTGACCAAACGAGCGGATGAAGCGAAGTGTATCGATCTACGTGACGGCTGTTGTTGTGGCGTTCATTGCCACAGCAACAGCCGTTTCGTTCATCTCCGTTGCACCCACTCAACAGGAGTGGATAGATAGCGCGTTCTTTGCACTACTTGGGTTGCTCGCAATTCTGCTCAGCTACCAGAGCCGTGGCGGAGTGACGAGTGGATCTGTGTCCTTTCTCCCGTTCCTGAGTGGCATACTTGTCACGCCAACCGTGGCGGCTCCGGTCGCGGTGTTTACAGCAACCTTGGTAGCAAACCTATCCGGCAAGAAGCCGCTAACCAAAACTATTTTCAACGCGGCGCAGTACGGCGTTGCAGCCTCGGTAGCAGCGCTCATTCTATCCCCCATTGGTGCGCTGAATGAGAATGCTTTCACGGCCATGCATGTCGCGCTTTTCTCGATCGCGGCGATTGCGTTCATCCTAACTAACGTTGGGCTGGTAGTCGGGGCAATTGCGCTCTCAGAGCAGAGACGATTCTTGCCGACCTGCCGAAGAATTCTCGCAGCAACAATCTTATACGACATTCTCTCGTTCCCCATTATTGCGCTTTTGGCGTGGTCGTACACGACCCTCGGAATGGGGTGGTTGCTCGCAATCATACTTCCGCTACTTGGATTG
>JBEIVF010000279.1:0-2298 GCA_040374005.1 Gemmatimonadaceae bacterium
ACCAGGTGCGTGTGCTGCACGAGTTGCACGTGCGTGGCATCGCCTTGGACGGCGGCGGCGTGCGCGGGATACGCCTCGCTGGCGGCGGTATCATCGAAGGCAGCGAGCAGGCGATCGAGGAGCGCGGCCTTGGCCTCGGGGGCCATCGCTTGGTCGTCCTCCACCGTGTCGGCGATGCGGCAGAGCAGGTACGCACTGAGCACGGCGCGCCCGAGCTGGCCCGGGAGGACCTTGATGCTGATCGCGAACGTCCGCGAGACCCCCGGGAGGATGTCGCGGCAGAAGCGTTCGGCGTCTCGCAGAGGGGCGGTGGGGCTCACGAGTGAGGAAGGAGGGACCAGGGGCGAAAGTTAGTCCACGGGCACCGTGCGGGCGGCGTGGTAATTTCCCTTCATGGACCGACCAAGCGGATTTCGAGGGGAGTGGCGCACCGACGACGTGACCCGCGCCGTGTACAGTGAGGCGGCGGGCATCCATCGCCTCATGCCGACGGCCGTGGCGGTACCGACCGATGCCGACGACGTCGTGACGCTGACCGCGTGGGCGGCGGCCGAGGGCGTGGCGCTCACCCCGCGGGGGGCGGGCTCGTCGATGGCGGGCGGCGCCGTGGGCTCGGGCGTGCTGGTGGACCTGTCGCGGCTGGACGCGCTGGCGCCGGTGCGGTCGCACGCGGTGTGGTTCGGCGCGGACGACGATGAGGACCAGGAGCGGACGTCGCGCTTCGACGCGGACGTCGCCGAGATGGAGCTAGAGTATCAGGCGGTCGAGGTGGGGCCGGGCGTGCTGTGCGATGCGCTGGTCGCGCACGCGGATGCCGCCGACTTGCTGTGGGCGCATCGCCCATCGAGCCACGCGTTCTGCACCATCGGTGGGATGGTCGCGACCAACGCGGCGGGGCCGCGGTGGCCGCACACGGGCGATCTGCCGCTACGCGGGTCCATCATCGGGCTCGACTGTGTGTTCGCTGATGGGAGCCGGGGGTGGGTGCATCTGCACCGCGCGTTGCCGGACTGTGCACCGGTGGCGCGCGCGCTCGCGGTGGGTCCCGGGCCGGAGCGGGTGGTGTCGGGGCTGCAGTCATCGCAGCTGCGCAAGCGGAGTTCGGGCTACTTCGCCGAAGGGCACACCGATCAGGAGTGGTTGCTGAACGCGCTCATCGGCAGTGAGGGGACGCTGGCGACGTTCGTGGGCATCGATGTGGTGCTCGATGAGCCGGCGCCCGCGACGTCGTTGTTGGTGATCGGCTTCGATGATCTGGATGCGGCGGCTGAGGCGGCGGCGATCGCGGTGGAAGTGGGCGCGGTGGCGTGCGAGTGCTTTGACCGGACGTTCTTGGACGTGTCGGGGGCGCGCGAGACGTACGGGCTGCCGGAGGAGACCGAGATCGTGCTGTTGATGGAGGTGCGGCAGATCCCCGAGGAGGAGGACCATCCCGATCCCGAGTCGGTGGAGGCGGGCTTTGCCGAGATGGAGGGCGTGTGCCATTTGGAGCGCACGGAGGATGCGGAGCGGACGCGGGCGCTGTGGGAGCTGCGCAAGGCGGCGAGCCCGATGCTGGCAGCGTTGCCGGGAACGGTGCGCTCGATGCAGGTGATCGAGGACGGCGTGGTGCCACCGGTGCAGTTGGCCAAGTATCTGCGCGGGGTGCGGGCGCTCTGCGAGGCGAAGGGGATCCCGGTGGTGATGTTCGGGCACGCGCTGCATGGCAACATCCACGCCAATGTGCTGGTCGATGTGACGGTGGCGGGCTGGCAGGCCAAGCTGGACGACCTGTTCTTGGACGTGACGGCGCTGGTGAAGTCGCTGGGCGGGTTGATGAGCGGCGAGCACGGCGACGGGCGGCTCCGGGCGGGCGTGATGGATCGTCTGTGGCCGGCCAAGGATATGGCGTGGTTCCACGCGCTGAAGGAGGCGATGGACCCGCAGGGGATCCTGAACCCCGGGGTGAAGTTCGCGGTGCGCGGGGCCCCGCTGTTGGGGGCGCCGAACAAGTACGATCCGGCTTTGGCGCCTCTGCCGGCGGCGGCCAGGCAGGTCCTGGACCGGGTGCAGGGGGAGAAGCTGTGGGGGCGGAATCGGCTGGATATGCTGGGGGAGGTCGGGAGTTAGTTTTGAGGGGTTGAGAGAGCAGGGAGCCTCGGATTCCCCGTGCTTCTCGTGCCTCTCGTGCTACTCGTGCTTCTCAAGTGATGTCTCAGAAGATCGTTAAGTCCCCGACGGTTACTGTCCTATCCCGTCCCGCCTTCGCCGAGCCGTCCCACTTGCCCGTCTCGTGGATCGGCGAGGCCTCCGACGGTG
>JBEIVF010000194.1:0-3826 GCA_040374005.1 Gemmatimonadaceae bacterium
GAGCAGGGCGACGACGAGCAAGACGCCGTCGATCCGGATGTCGCCGCGCGCGGTGCGGCGGGCCACGTTAGGTGGACAACACCGACCAGTACTTCTCCTCGTCGTCGAGGATGCGCCCCGTGCCACGCACGACGCACGTCAGCGGATCCTCGTCCACGTGGATCGGCAACCCGGTCTCCTGCGCGAGCAACACATCGAGCCCGCGGATCAGCGCACCACCACCGGTCATCACGATGCCACGATCGACGATGTCCGACGCCAACTCGGGCGGCGTGATCTCGAGCGCGCGACGCACCGCGTCGATGATCTGCTGGATCGGCTCTTGGATGGCTTCGCGGATCTCGGTGGAGTGCACGCGCACGGTCTTCGGAATACCCGACACCAAGTCGCGGCCCTTCACATCCATTTCGCGCTCTTCACCCACGGGCGCGGCGGAGCCGATCTGGATCTTGATCTGCTCGGCGGTGGGCTCGCCGATCAGCAAGTTGTACGACTTGCGCATGAACTGCACGATGGCCGTGTCGAGCTCATCACCGCCGGTGCGAATGGACGTGTCCGATACGATGCCGCTCAGCGCGATGACCGCGATCTCGGTGGTCCCGCCCCCGATGTCGATCACCATGTTGCCCGTCGGCGTTTCGACCGGCAAGCCGACCCCGATCGCGGCCGCCATCGGCTCGGCGACCATGAAAACTTCCCTCGCACCAGCGCCCAACGCGGAGTCACGCACGGCACGCTTCTCGACTTCGGTGATGCCCGACGGGACACACACGATCACGCGCGGCTTCACCTTGAAGACATGCTTCTCGATGATCAGTGTGAGGAAGTAGCGCAACATCTTTTCGGTGACGTCGAAGTCGGCGATGACGCCGTCCTTCATGGGCCGCACCGCGATAACACCATCGGGCGTGCGGCCGAGCATGCGCTTGGCTTCGAGGCCCACGCCTTTGATGCGTCGTGTTTCGCGATCGATCGCGACGACGGATGGCTCGTTCAACACGATCCCCTCGCCCTTCACGTAGACGAGCGTGTTGGCGGTGCCTAGATCAACGGCAATTGCATTCGCGGGGAATAGTTGCCCGCGGGAGAAGAACGGCCAGCGCATGGAGAGAGCGGCGGAACGGCGGCGAAACCGCCCCGCGATCGGTCAGGGGGGAGGACGACTACTCCCCAAGGTACCGAGGTGAAGGGAGGAGGGACAAGTGCTTGCCCTGTGGGGGCTTACACCGTCCCTCCCCCGCCGATCAGTCGAGGAACTGGTCGGGAGCCGTGTAGGCCAATCCGAAGGCGTCGGCGACCCCGCGGTAGGTGCAGTGACCCTCCACCATGTTGAGGCCCTTGAGGAGGGCGCCATTCTCCCGGAGCGCCCGCTTCCAGCCCTTGTTGGCCAGCTGGAGGGCGTACGGCAACGTGGCATTGGTCAACGCCAGCGTCGAGGTGCGCGGCACGCCACCCGGCATGTTGGCCACGGCGTAGTGGATCACGCCGTCCACCACGTACGTCGGGTTCTCGTGCGTCGTCGGGTGCATGGTCTCCACGCAACCGCCCTGGTCGATGGCCACGTCCACGATCACCGAGCCCGGCTGCATGGTCACCAAGTCCTCCTTGCGGATGAGCTTGGGGGCCTTGGCGCCCGGGATCAGCACGCCGCCCACCACGAGGTCGGCCGTCTTGATCGCCTCGAGGATGTTGTGACGGTTGGAGAAGATCAGCTGGACATTGGCCGGCATCACGTCCGACAAGTAGCGGAGGCGGTCCAACGACACGTCGAGCAAGAGCACCTTGGCACCCATACCGGCCGCCATCTTGGCCGCGTTGATGCCCACGATGCCACCGCCGAGGATGACGACCTTGGCCGGCGGCACGCCCGGGACACCGCCCAGGAGCACACCACGGCCGCCGTAGAGCTTCTCGAGGTACTTGGCGCCTTCCTGGACCGCCATGCGGCCGGCGACCTCGGACATCGGGATCAACAGCGGCAGCTCACGCGTCGGCGTCTCGACCGTCTCGTAGGCGATGCACGCGGCACCGCTCTCGAGGTGGGCGCGCGTCAGCTTCTCGTCGGCCGCGAAGTGGAAGTACGTGAACACGGTGAGGTCCCGGCGCAGGAAGCCCCACTCCCGCTCGATCGGCTCCTTCACCTTGATCACCCTGTCGGCCGCACCCCACGTGGCCGCGGCGTCGGGCGTGATGGTCGCGCCGGCCGCAACGAACGCCGCGTCGTCGAACCCACTGCCCTCACCCGCCCCGTGTTCCACGAACACCTGATGCCCTGCGCTGACGAAGGCCTCCACACCGGCCGGGACCACGGCGATGCGGTTCTCGTTCGTCTTGATCTCCTTCGGGACACCGATCTTCATATGCGTGCGATCCTAAGAAAAGGTCAGAGCTGCGGGCCGAGCGACAACACCGTCTGCCGGTCGGGAGCGAACCAGGCCTGCGACACCCGAAGGGCGTCCTCGACCGTCACCGACTCGATGCGGGCGATGACTTCCTCGACCGTCCGATCCGGTTCGCCGTAGAGTTCGAGCGACGCGGCGCGGTACATCCGCGCCCCGACGCTCTCCAGCGATAACAGATACTGCCCCACGAACTGCTGACGTCCCAGCGCCAACTCGTCGGCCGGGATGCCCTCGTTCACGAGCCGGTCCAGTTCGTCCCGGATCGCCTGCTGGGCGCGCGCGGCCGTCTCCGGCGCCGTGCCCACGTAGACCCCGTGCATGCCAGTATCGATATGCAGGTCCTGGAAACTGTAGACCGAGTACGCCAAGCCCAGCTCTTCGCGCACGCGCTGGAACAGCCGCGAGCTCATGCCCCCGCCCAAGAGCGAGTTGACGATGAGATACGCGGGCCGGTCGGGCGAGGCCATGGGAATGGTCGTCGACCCGAACACGATATGCGTCTGCTGCGAGTCGCGGTCCACCGTCTCGTCGCGCGGCGGCTGCGCAATGGGCGGCGGCGGCGTGGCCGGCGCATCGGTGCCCGCCGGTACGTCGTCCCAGCCCGTCATGCGCAACGCGTCAAGCACTTGCTCGTGCGTGATGTTGCCCGCGGCCGCGATCACCACGTTGCCGGGGTGATACAACGACGCATGGCGCGCACGCAACACGTCGCCCGAAAGCGCCTCGACGGTGTCGCGCGTACCGAGGATGGGATACCCGTACGGGTGATCGCCCCACATCTGCGCGTTGTGCAGTTCGAACACGACGTCATCCGGCGTGTCCTCCACCATCGCGATCTCTTCGAGGATCACACCCTTCTCGAGCGACAGATCTTCGTCGCGCAGGAGCGGTTGGAACACAAGATCGTAGATGACGTCGGCCGCAATGCCCAAGTCGCGGTCGAGCACGCGCGCTTGGTACGCCGTGTACTCGCGCGACGTATAGGCATCGAGCGATCCACCGCGCGACTCGAGCGTCAGTGCGATCTCACGGGGGGTGCGTTGCCGCGTGCCCTTGAACACCATGTGTTCGAGCAAGTGCGACACGCCCATGGTGTCAGGGGTCTCGTGCAAGGCGGCCGCACGCACCCACGCCCCGAGCGCGACGGATCGCACGCCCGGGACGTGTTGGGTACAAATGACGAGACCGTTGGGCCAGCGCGTGCGTTCAATGCGCGCGCTGGCTGTGGCGGGAGTGATCACCGCCGTCCGCCGCGCCCTCCGCCACCGCTCCGGCGGCCGCGGTCACGGTCACCACCACGCTCACCACCCGCTTCCCCTTCGGGGCGGGGCGGACGCGGCTCTTCGGGCGGCAAGCCCTCCGGACGCGGCGTGAGGGCCTTCATCGACAAGCGCAGGCGGCCCCGCTCATCGCGATCGATGAGC
>JBEIVF010000147.1:0-5053 GCA_040374005.1 Gemmatimonadaceae bacterium
CACCTCGACATCGAGCTTCTGGTTGACGATCTTGCCGATCTTCTCCTGCGTCCCATCGGCCAGCGTGATGCGCGTGTCATAGGACATGCATCCGAACATCACCCCGATCTTCTCGCGGAGCTGGTTGATGAAGATCACCGACGTCTTGGACCGGGCAATGGCGCCGGTGAGCTTCCGGAGGGCCTGGCTCATGAGCCGAGCCTGGAGCCCCACGTGCGAATCACCCATCTCGCCCTCGATCTCGGCCTTCGGCACCAGCGCCGCCACTGAGTCGATGACGATCACGTCCACCGCGCCGGAACGGACCAGGATCTCGCAGATCTCGAGCGCCTGCTCGCCGGTGTCCGGCTGGGAGATCAGGAGGCCTTCTACGTCAACGCCGAGCTTCTTGGCGTATTCGGTGTCCAACGCGTGCTCCGCGTCGATGAACGCCGCCGTTCCGCCCAAGCGCTGGGCATTGGCGATCACGTGGAGACAGACCGTGGTCTTACCGCTGGACTCCGGGCCGTAGATCTCGGTGATCCGGCCGCGCGGAATGCCGCCGATGCCGATGGCAGCGTCCAGATTGATCGCCCCCGTCGGGATCGCATCGATACGCGGACGCGTGTCGGTGCCGAGGCGCATGATGGCGCCCTTCCCATGGGACTTTTCGATCTGGGCGATCGCGAGCGAGAGCGCTTTCTTGCGGTCTTCTGACACGGCGGCGGCGGTAGCCATTGCTGAGGATCCTTGTCGAGTGTTGACCTCTCGACCGAACGGGAATCTACCCGACGGCCCGGGGTTTCCTAACCCCGAATAAACTACGAAGGGTGCGGCATTCGTGCTAGTGGGCCAGCACAACGTCGAACGCGTTTTCCACATGGCGGACTTTGACCGTGCCGTCCGCCATCACAACTCCAATAACATCAAAGCGATAGCTCTCGTCCCGACGTCCATGTCGAGTTATCCACATTCGGGCAGAACGACTCAATTCGCGCCGTTTGCGCCAGTGGACGGCCTCGACCGGGTCGCCGAAATCGGTACTGGTTCGTGCCTTGACCTCGACGAAGGCCACCGTTCCGGCCCGTTCGGCGATCAGATCTACGTCCCGATGCCCGTCACGGAAGCGTCGCTGCAGCACGCGCCATCCGTGCTGCACGAGCCAACCCTCAGCGATGCGCTCGCCGAGTTCGCCGAGTCGTTGGTTGTGGTGTCGGGAGGCGGTGGGAGTAGTCACGCGAGGAGTGTACAACACACTCGCGTGGGGAGCGTCACCAGAGAATTGCGCGACGAATCGTTTTCGTGCGAGGCACACATGACCTCGTAAAGAAAGGGGGCTTCGCGCGATAATCTGCGCAAAGCCCCCGTGCTTCTCGTGCCCTCTCTCGTGCCCTCTCGTGCCCTCTCGTGCTTCTCTCCTGCTACAACTCGTCGAGGTCTTGTAGCCCCTTGAGCACATCCCGCGGCTTACTCCCATCCGGCGGCCCCAACACCCCCGCAAAGTGCAGCTGATCAATGATCCGCGCCGCCCGCCCATAGCCGATCTTCAACCGCCGCTGCAGCAGCGACGTCGAGCCGCCCTGATGCTGGATGCAGATCTCCGCGGCCTCGCGGAACAGCTTGTCGCGGTCCTCGGCATCCTCGGCTGACGACTCTCCCCCGCCCGCCTCAGCCGCTTCCGCCGCGCGCACGCGTGCGAGGATGTCTTCTTCCGGTTCCGTCACAGCGGCACCAGCCACTGACGACGCGCGCATCTCCCGACGGTCATCGTACCACCCCATCAACCGCTCGGTCTCGTCGTTCGCGAGGTACGCGCCCTGCAACCGGTCCGGCTCGCTCTTCCCCGGCGGGATGAACAGCATGTCGCCATTGCCCAACAACGACTCGGCGCCCATGCCATCGAGGATGGTGCGCGAGTCGATCTGCGACGCCACGCGGAACGCGATGCGGCTCGGAAAGTTCGCCTTGATGAGCCCCGTGATCACGTTCACCGACGGACGCTGCGTGGCGAGGATCAAGTGGATGCCGATCGCGCGCGCCTTCTGCGCCAACATCGCCAGCGGCGTCTCCACCTCGGCCTGCACCGTCATCATCAGGTCGGCGAGCTCGTCGATCACCACCACGATGTACGGGAGCACGCCGCCCGTATACGTATTGACCTCGAACGCCACGTCGGGCCGCCGTGGATTCCGGAGCGCGGCGCCCTCCCGCACCTTCACGTTGAAGTCTTGGATGTTGCGCGCCCCGTTCTCGGCCAGCAACCGATAGCGGTCCTGCATCTCCATCACCGCCCACTTGAGCACGGCGGCAGCATCGCGGTTGTCGGTGATGACCTTGTGCCGCAAATGCGGGAGCACGTTGTACACACTGAGCTCGACCATCTTCGGGTCGACCATCAAGAAGCGCAGCGTCTCGGGCGTGTGCCGGTAGATCAGCGACGTGATGATCGTGTTCACACACACCGACTTACCGCTGCCCGTGGCGCCGGCGATGAGCAAGTGCGGCATCTTCGCGAGGTCGGCGATCACCGGCTTGCCTTCGAGATCCTTGCCGAGCGCAATCGGCAACGCGCGCGGAGCATTCGTGTATTCGCGCGACTCAAGGAGATCCCGCAGCACGACTGACTCGCGCGTCGGGTTCGGCACTTCGACACCAACCGCACCGCGGCCTGGGATCGGCGCGACGATGCGAATGCTCGCGGCGCGCATCGCGAGCGCGATGTCATTGGAGAGATTCGCGATCTGCCGCACCTTCACCCCCGGCGCGGGCGTGATCTCGTACTGCGTCACCGTGGGGCCCGACGTGCGCCCCGTGATCTCGCCGTCCACTTTGAACGTGCGCAGCGCTTCCATCAATCGCGTGCCGTTCTCGTCGAGCGCCTTGCGATTGAGTTCGGCGTCGTGCGGCGCGGGCTCGTCGAGCAGCTCGATTGGCGGCAGCTCGTCGTCACGTTCGATGGTCGCCGTCGACTCGATCTCGGCGGCCACAGCTTCGTCGCGCGTGGCGGGCTTCGCCTTGCCCTTCGACTTCTTCACGGGCGCGGGCTCGGGGATCTCCTCTTCCTCATCCTCGTCGGGCTCGGGCTCCTCGAGGACCAGCCCGACCGGCGCGAGACGAGGATCGATGGCCTCGAACTCCTCGGGCGGCGGCGCGTGCAGTTCGGCTGTGGTGCGGGCGTCACGCGGGATCCGCGTGGGCGGGCGCAGGTTCAGCAGCTGCAGGATGGGGTTCCAGGCGATGGTCGCGACGGTGAGCGCCGAGAACAGGAGCGCCACGGCCAACCAGGCACCGCCGAGTCCAACGGCGGAGGCCAGGTAGTAGCTCGTGAAGCCTCCCCAGAGGCCCGCGACGGGGTCCAGGACCCCCGAGTCGGGCGTGATGCCGCGCGCGAGCCCGGCGGCCAGCGGGAGCAGTAGGGCGAGGCCAGAGGTGAAGATCAGCCAGGAGCGGTCGGCGCTCGATTCCAGCTTCCCGAACAGCCGAAGTGCGTGGACCGCCGGAATGAACGGCACGACGATGGCGCCGGCGATGCCGAGGAAGCCGAGGATCGCCCACGCAGTGCAGCCGCCGACCGGACCGAACGGGCCCACGGCGTCGGCGCACGAGGCGTTCTCGGGGATGCGCTCGAACAGCAGCGCGCCCACGAGGAAGGCAGCGAAGATGACGAGCGCGACGCCCGCGAGTTCGCGGGCGATGCGTGAAGCAGCAGAGGGCGGCGCGACAACGTCTGGGGGGCTGACGTCGACGGGGGCTGGCGGGGTCTTTTTGCGGGGCATGCAGTGCGCGAGGGGCGGCGCACCGGGATCGGTGCTCCGTCTAGGGGAGAGACGGGTGCGAGGGGTGGGGGGTCACGGGGTCAGCGCTTTCGCTGCTGCGCCTCCATGGACCGCCGTAGCACCGCGATCAACGCTACGGAAGACATCCGCATTCGCATCTCCTAATGGCCAACGGTGAACGCGCGGGGCTACTCCCCCTTCAACAACCCCGCCCCTTCCTGCTCCAAGAACTTCGTGTGCACATCGCCCGCCCTGAAGTACGGGTCCTGCATCAGTTTGGACAAGAACGGCATCGTCGTCTTCACCCCCTGCAGCACGAACGTGTCCAGCGCTAACCGCATGCGCTCCACGGCCTCGGCACGATCACGTCCCTGGACGATGACCTTGGCGATCATCGAGTCGGAGTACGGCGGCACGGTGTAGCCCGCGTACACGTGAGAATCGACGCGCACGCCCGGACCACCCGAGGGGTGATACACCTCGATCTTGCCCGGCGACGGCTGGAAGTTGTGCATCGGATCCTCGGCGTTCACGCGGCACTCGATCACATGGCCACGCAACTCGGGCATCGTCAGCACCGACAACGGCTCGCCGGCCGCGACACGGATCTGCTCCTTCACCAAGTCGATCCCCGTGATCATCTCGGTCACCGGATGCTCGACCTGGATGCGGGTGTTCATCTCCATGAAGTAGAACGACCCATCGCTGTCGAGCAACATCTCCATCGTGCCCGCGCCCACATAGTCGATCGCCTTCGCGCCCTTCACCGCGGCCGCGCCCATGCGCTCGCGGAGGTCGGGCGTCATCGCTGGCGACGGAGACTCTTCGACCAGCTTCTGGTGACGACGCTGCACCGAGCAGTCGCGCTCACCCAAGTGGATCACATTGCCGTGCTGGTCGCCTAAGATCTGGAACTCGATGTGCCGCGACCGCGTGAGGTACTTCTCGACGTACACCTCACCATTGCCGAACGCCGACAAGGCTTCACTGCGTGCCAACTGGAACGAACGGGCGAAGTCGTCCGCGTCCTTGGCCACGCGCATGCCCTTGCCACCACCACCGGCCGCGGCCTTGATGATGACCGGAAAGCCGATGCTCTCGGCGAACGCGAGGGCTTCATCGACATCTTCCACGCCACCGGGGGTGCCCGGGACCACCGGCACGTCGCAGGCGATCATCGCCTGGCGCGCCGCGGCCTTGTCGCCCATAGTGCGGATCTGGTCGGGCGTCGGTCCGATGAACGTGATGCCACTCGCCGCACAGATTTCCGCGAAGTTCGCGTTCTCGGCCAAGAAGCC
>JBEIVF010000235.1:0-2892 GCA_040374005.1 Gemmatimonadaceae bacterium
ATCCAGCATCTCGCCGGGATGCGGACGTCCAAGACGATCGTCGCGATCAACAAGGACAAGGAAGCGCCGATCTTCAAGGTGGCGGACTACGGGATCGTGGGCGACTCGCTCGAGATCGTGCCCGCCCTCACTGCGGCTGTGAAGGCCGCCAAGCACGGGAATTGATCGCGTGACCGCGTCCAATATCGTCTGGTCGTTCATCGTCGTCGCCGCACTGGGCTTCTTCTCGTTCAACGTCCAGCGACTGGTCGGGTACCTGCGACTCGGCACCGCGACCGACCGCACCAACGACCTTGCGACGCGGTTCCGCAATTTCCTCGAGATCGGGATCTTCCAAAAGAAGATCTTCCGCGACGGCGTCGCCGGCCCGATGCACGCCGCCATCTTCTGGGGCTTCTGCATCCTCACCGCGGGGACCATCGAGTTCACGATCCGTGGCATCCTCCCGCACTTCACGTTCCAAGCGTTCCTGCCGTCGTGGTTGTACACGTTCTACGCCATCAACCAGGACGTGTGGGGCGCGCTCGTGCTCGCCGCGCTCGCGATGGCGATCTGGCGTCGGCTCACGCGCCGCGTGCCGCGCCTCCTCGGCCCCGAGACCCATCAGAACGATCCGCTACTGATCTTGTCGTGGATCGCGCTGTTGATGATCACGATGTTCGGCACGCACGCGTTCGAGTTGCTCGTGGAGCCCGGTTCACCGCACGGCGCCAAGCCGATCTCGGTGGCGTTAGCGGGCATGTTGTCGTTCGTGAGCAGCGACGTCGCGCACGTGGGCCTCGCGCTCAACTGGTGGGCGCACGGCTTGCTCGTGCTCGGCTTCTTGAACTACCTGCCGTACTCCAAGCATTTGCACGTCGTGGCGTCGTTGCCCAATGTGTTCTTGTCGAACACCAGTGGCCCCGGCCCCGTGGGTGTGATGCCGGCCATGGATTTAGAGGCCGAGGACGCCGAGAGCTTCGGCGCGTCGGACGTCTCGCAGTTGTCGTGGAAGAACTTGCTCGATGGCTTCGCGTGTACCGAGTGCGGGCGCTGCACGTCGGTGTGTCCGGCCAACACCACGGGCAAGTTGCTGAGCCCGCGCAAGATCATGATCAATGTGCGCGAGCGGCTCGAAGAGTTCGCGCCCATCGCGTTGGCCGAGCGCCCGGAGGAAGAGGGCGCGGTGGCCAAGCGCTTGCTGGACGACTACATCACCGAGGAAGAGCTCTGGGCGTGTACGTCGTGCCGCGCGTGTGTGACCGAGTGTCCGGTGTCGATCGATCAACTCGAGGTCATCAACGAGTTGCGTCGCAACCTGGTGCTCACCGAGTCGCGCTTTCCGCAGGAGATCCTCCCCGCGTTCGAGTCGATGGAGTCGGTGGGCTCGCCGTGGCAGTTCGATCCGGGCGACCGCGGCAAGTGGGCCGACGGCATGGAGATCCCGACGATGGCCGAAATGGCCGCGCGTGGGGAGAGCCCCGAGGTGCTGTACTGGGTGGGCTGCATGGGCTCGTTCGACGACCGCGCCAAGAAGACCACCGTCGCGTTCGCCAAGGTGATGCAGGCGTCGGGCGTGCGCTTCGCGATCCTGGGGCAGGAAGAGAAGTGCAACGGCGACCCGGCGCGGCGTATGGGCAACGAGTACCTGTATCAGATGCTCGCCAAGGACAACGTGGCGACGCTGGCGCAGTACGGCGTGAAGACCATCGTGACGGCGTGTCCGCACTGCTTCCATCAGTTGGGCAATGAGTACCCGCAGTTCGGTGGGGAGTACGACGTGATCCACCACTCCACGTACATCGAGCATTTGTTGGCTGAGGGGCGGGTGCCGCTCAACAGCCAGCAGGCGCACGAGGGCGTGCGGTCGTTCACGTACCACGACTCATGCTACCTGGGCCGCTACAACGAGGTGTACGAGGCGCCGCGCGACACCCTGAAGCGGGCCCTGCCCGTGATGGAGCTCCGCGAGATGCCCCGCACCAAGGACCGGGGGATGTGCTGTGGGGCCGGTGGCGGCCGGATGTGGATGGAGGAGACCGTGGGCACCCGGATCAACGTGGAGCGCGCGGGGGAGGCCCTGGCGACCGGGGCGGAGGCTATTGCGGTGGCCTGCCCGTTCTGTATGACGATGATGGCCGACGGGGTGAAGGCGCACGGGGGGGAGACCCCGGTTCTGGATATCGCCGAAGTGGTGGCCAGCCAGCTGGCCTGAGGGGGGTGGGGGTACCGGTTGGGTCACGAGGGTGGTGGCCCCCGGGGGCGCCCCTTGCTTCTTGGAGCCGGATAGGTGTAGCTTTCTCGAAGTGCCTCGGACCCGGCTTAGGGTCCGCTTAGTTCGTAGAGACCAACGGGATCTGGCGAACGCTAGATTCCGTTTTGTTTTTGCGAGTCGTTGTGTGGGCACCACAACGGCGTTCATAACTGGTAGTCGGTGAGAGCGGCACGACCGTACTCCGATTACAACACGAGGAGTACTGCAATGCGTAGCACCGGCACCGTGAAGTGGTTCAACGACGCGAAGGGCTTTGGTTTCATCACGCCTGAGGGCGGTCAGAAGGACTGCTTCGTCCACCACTCCGCGATCAGCGGTCAGGGGTTCAAGACGCTCGCTGAAGGCGAGCGCGTCGAGTTCGACATCGTTCAGGGCGCCAAGGGTCCGGCCGCCGAGAACGTCGTCCGCCTCGGCCGCTAGTCCGAAGACTGGTGGTGGCCGGCTCGCGTAAGCGGGTCGGCCATCACTGTTTCCTCCCTCACATCAGGCCCAGCGGGCCGCAGGAGACTGGTTCGAATGAGTGAAGTGCAGCTGTCCGACGACGATCGTATCGACGTCGCGCTCAAGCGGTTCAAGCGGTTGGTGCAGCGGTCGGGGCTCCTCCAGGAGTTGCGTCGGCGTCGTGAGTACGTGAAGCC
>JBEIVF010000280.1:0-2292 GCA_040374005.1 Gemmatimonadaceae bacterium
CCGCGCCCCCCACCACCCGGTGGGCCACCACCGGCGCCGCCACGACCACCCGCACCCGGCGGGGCACCGGCCGGCGGACCGGCCACGGCCGCGATCGGCTCATGACGCTGGTCCCAACACACCGTCTGCAGGCCCGGCTGATTCCGCGTCGCCGGCACCGGGATGTCGCGCACGAACTTCCCCGCTGCATCGCTGATGCGGAGCTTGAGATCGGGCACCGTCTTCTTCAGATGCAACTGGATCACGGCGTCCGTCGGCGGGTTCTCGCCGAGGAAGTAGTTGTGACCCCAGAACTCATCGTTGCGATCGTCCTTCGTCTTCCACTGCAAGGCCGTCGGCACGGAGAACAGCTTCGCATCCGCGCTCGCCTGCTGAGCCGCACGGAACTCCTGGATCGGCTCGAGGTGATCGAGCACCCAGATCGCGCGGCCATGCGAGGCCACGAGGAGCGCGTTCTCACGCGGGTGGATCGTCAACTCGTCCACGCGCACCGTCGGGAAGTTGGCCTGCAACCGGCGCCACGTCTGCCCACGATCCAGCGTGAGGAAGATGCCCGTCTCCGTACCGATGTACAGCACGTCGGGGTTCTTGATGTCTTCCGTGAGCGTGCGGACGTTCTCGCCCTTGAGCCCAGCCGTGATCGTGCGGAACGTCGCCCCGAAGTCGGTGCTGACCCAGATGTACGGCTCGAGATCATTCTCACGATGGTTGTCCACCGTGATGTACACCGTGCCCGCCGCGAACTTCGACGGCACCACGCGCGACACATAGCCACCGGCCGGGAAGCCCGGCAAGCGGCTCGTGATGTTGGTCCACGTCTTGCCACCGTCACGGGTCATGCTGACCGTGCCGTCATCCGTACCCGCATAGAACACGCCCGCCTGCGCCGGCGACTCGGCCATCGAGACGATCGCCGGCCACTGCGAAATGCCGTCGTTGCGCGAGATGGTGATCTCGCTGCCCCGCTGGCCCATGGTGACGATGTCGTTGCGGTTCTTGTTCTGCGTGAGGTCGGGGCTGATCACCGTCCACGAATCACCGCGATCCTTGGAGATGAACACGCGATTGGCCGCGGCCATCAACGTGCCCGGATCGTGCGGCGAGAACATCAGCGGCGTGTCCCAGTGGAAGCGGAGCGCCTCGCCAGGGGCGAGACCCGTCGCCACATTCGCGGCGCTCGGGCGGATGGTCTTCGACTCGCCCGTCACCTTGTTGCGACGGATGATGTTGCCGTCCTGCGACTCGGTGTACACGATGCGTGAGTCGCGCAGATCGGGGATCGCGACGAAGCCGTCGCCACCCAGGATCTGGAACCACTCGTGCGGCATGATGCCCCGGTTGAACCGCGACGCGCTCGGTCCACACCAGTTGTAGTTGTCCTGCATACCGCCGCAGATGTTGTACGGATACTCCATGTCGTAACCGACATGGTAGAACAGACCCACGGGCAGATTGTTCGTGAACGTCCACGTCTTGGCCATGTCGTACGTGACCGCCAAGCCGCCGTCGTTACCGATCAACACGTGGTTCTCGTTGTTCGGATCCACCCACAGGGCGTGCACGTCGTCGTGGATGGCCATCGCGGCGTCGGTCGCGAACGTGGCGCCGCCGTCGTTGCTCATATGCAAGCCAACACCGCCCATGTAGATGCGGTCGGGGTTGTTCGGATCGATCTGGATCTTGGAGAAGTACATCGGGCGCGGGTTCGTGCTGCTCGTCTTGCGCCACGTCGCACCACCATCGTCGGAGCGATAGATGCCGGTGACGCCAGCCTGTGCGCCGCCGCCTGCACCGCCGCGGCCGCCGCCGCCAGCGACTGGGGGCTCCGCACCTTCCGCCGGCGCGGCCTGACCACGCCCACCCGACGGCCCTTCGATCTGCGCGTACACCACCGCCGAGCTCTTGCGGAACACATCAAGGCCGATGCGGCCGAGTGAACCACCGGGCAAGCCACCGCCCTGCAACTTGGTCCACGTCTCACCGCCGTCGGTGGACTTGAAGATGCCGCTGCCGGGACCGCCGCCGTTGAAGCAGCAGGTCGTGCGGCGACGCTGGTACATCGACGCGTACAGCGTCTTCGGATCCACCGCCGACATCACGAGATCGTTGGCGCCCGTGTCGTCGTCGCCCTTGAGCACCTGCTTCCACGAGAGACCGCCGTCGGTGGTCTTGTAGATGCCGCGATCACCACCGGGGCCGAAGAGCGGGCCCGTGGCCGCCACCAGCACGATGTTCTCGTTGGTGGGGTGAATGACGATGCGGTTGATGTGCTTGCTGTTGGGAAGGCCCACC
>JBEIVF010000033.1:0-13063 GCA_040374005.1 Gemmatimonadaceae bacterium
CATGGTCGGCCTTTGCGCGGAGCCGTTCGAACCTGTGGACTTCGGTCAATGACAAGCGAGGACCGATTGCTTTCTCATGCTTTGTCCTTGAGCGAAGTGGTTGAGCAGAGCATCTTGGCCAGCGATGGGGTACGTGCTGTGCGGAGTGAACCCAGTGATTGACTATGCTGCTTCGCTTACGGAGACGGACTCGTTAGTCAAGTTCATTCGCTGAGAATTTGGCCTGCCAGTCCGCAAACTCGCTAGGCCTCAACCCATGCCGCGCCGCGGACGCGTCGTTAAGGTCCATCAACAGACCCAGCAGTCGCTCCGCGAACAGCGACTGGTCATGCTCCACGATCTCGTGCGTGACTGCCCACGACTGACCCCAGCCCAATGAAGGCGCGACACCACTGCGGACGGCACTGGCGATCGCGCGGCTGAGCTCATCGCGATAGCGCAGCCGGATCGGATCGGGCTGCGACGCCGCTTCGTGAGCGACAACATACAGCTCACACGACCGCTCGTACGCCCGCACGAACACCTCGCGCAGCGGCTCGATCCGCTTGAGCTCGTATACCGCCAACGTCGCCTCGACGTAGTCGCGCTCCGGCACATCGACGAACGTCAATGGACACAGATTGAGCGCGACTAGCGGAATGTTCGCTGCGAGCCGCGACGTCCGCTTGTTCACGTCAATGAACGGCTGCAGGTACGGCACGTGCACCATCATGAAGAACGCCTGTTCGAATGGATCGGTGATCGCTGACGCCGTCTGCACGATGCGGGCAAAGCACTCCGCGATGAGCTGCGGCACCGCAGTCGGATAGAACGTCGAGCCGCCGATCTTGACCTCGCGCGTTCGCACCTGCCCTTCACCCTGCGGGTCGGCCAACAGATTTTCGGAGAGCGCGGCATGCAGTCCGCGCAACAGCGCCGCGCTGACTCGAAGATCAGCGCTCTCCTGCACCAGCAGATCGATGGCGGCCTTGTGATTCAGGATCATCTGCGCCTCGGTTGCGTCGCGACCCTCGGCTCGCTGACCGAACTCCAGCAAATTCTGTGTGTCCAGTCGCGAGTAGGTGTTCCCCTCGAGCTTGCTCGACGCCCACGAAAGGTCGATCAACAAACGCTCGTAGATGTCGCGCGCGAATGTCCCCGCGGCACGCTCGGCCGCTGGACTCTTGCCAATGTCGGCGAGATGCACGCGCACTTCAGCAGGCAGATAGAACGTCTCGCCCGGCTGATACGCGAACAGCCACTCACTGTCGTAGGTGACGTACGGTCGGGTTTCCCTGGGTCGGCGAATACCCTCGAGTGCCGATGCTACCGAGTAAGTTGGCTCGCCTGTCCGCAGACCCGTGCTGATGTCGAACGACCGCGCGACCAGCGTGTAGCGACGCGCTCGCCCCCGTCCCACGGCCTCGACGACGGTCGGTGGCACCTGCCGCAGCCGGTAGCCGACGGCATAGGGCATCAGGGCAAGCCCGTGATCGCGCGCCAGAGCCTCGGCGACCTCTCCCACCGACAAGCCATGCGGGTGCTTGGCCAGCACCTCGAGGATTCGATCAATATCCGTTTGGACCGACGAATGGTTCCTGCGCATGGCTTGCACCTATTTATATATAATTTATAGATAATTTATGTATAAATTATAGATAAAGCAAGGGATTCGAAGCTCGCCGGTCACTTTCCGCACTACGCCTTCCTCCATCGACGCCACTCCAACTTCACTCCATCCCCACCCTCCCGCACCACAAGCGCCCACTCCCCCGCCGCGGCCACGATCCGGTCCTCATCAGGCAAGCTGAACACCGCACCGGCCGACCCGTCCGGCAACACCATGTACCAGGGCTGGCTGGTCGCACCAGGTATCCGAGCACCACGCACGAGCACCCCACCTTCTCGAATCGGCACGATCGCCGTGAACCGCGGATGCTCCGCGATGGTCACCGCATCAGCTTGAGCACGCGCCGCTGCAACCATTCTGCCCATGGTGCCAGTCGCTGTACTGCTTATTGCTGTTCGACGCTCCTCTCGCTGCGCCTCAGTCACCGGCTCGGCCACTACACCTGTGACGACTGTGCGAAGGGTACCTGTGCTGTCCGCGATGATCACGCGATCATCGGCGCCGGTCGCGGCATAGAGTTGCGACCCACTGACCGTCCACACGAACCGCGCCGCGAACAGCGGCGGCACCGGCCGCATATCTCGTCCCGCGCTCGCCGCCTCGTAGTCGGCCATCGGAACGTCGATCAGCGGACGAGGGTCGCCGTCAGGCTCGAGCCGAGCAATGATGCGGCGACCAGAACCCTCCGTCGCGCCGGCGCGCGTGAAGAGTCCGTACACGGCGTCGCTATCAATCTTCCCATCCTCGATCCCCGGCACCGCGGCCAGTGGCGTAGTCGCCACAACATTCAGCGCCGCATCGATCGTGGTGACGCGCGACAGTGCGGCGTCGAAGATGCGTAGCTGGCCATCAGCACTGAAGGCCGCTGCGATCGGTACCATGAACTCACCGGGCCCAGCGCCCTGTCGTCCTACTGGCTTCCATCCCTCCGCATCGGTGTAGCGATGTAACCCCTGGCGGACGTCACTCACGAGTATCGCATCGTCCGCGCTGATCGACACCAAGTACGCGGCTTTGAACGGACACGGCTCCGCTGCTCCACCACAGATCACGCGGACAGAGTCGAACGCCGCAGGGAGTACCCCGCTTAATGCGTTCGCGGGCCACACAGACTCCGTTGCCACCGGTGGCGTTTCCACTCTATCGCTTGCACACCCCGCCAGGAGCAGGACCGTCGTACACCATCGCGCACTTCGCATGCCGTGCCTCAGCGTTCAAGGAGATCACACGTGATGCCCCCGAAGATGCACGCACACCAAAGTCCCGCAAGCAAAAAAGCCGCCTCAGCGGCGGCCTTTCTGAAAAACTAATTCACTCTTCATCGATTCTTCACGAATCGCGAACTACACCTCAGGCTGCTCATGGATCGTCGTCAACCCCACGATCTTCAACTTCCGCGTCCGCGCTGGCAACTGCAGGATCGTCTCCTCACCCAGCGCCTTCCCCACCAGCGCACGCCCGATCGGCGACGACATCGTCACGTTGCCCTCAATGAACTCGTCGCTGTCGCCGATCACCAACTCGTACGTCTCCTTCTCGCCGGTCTTCAGGTCTTCCACGATCACCGTCGAGCCGAGCCCCGCTTTGTCCTCGGGGATCAGCGACATGTCCACGTTCGCCAGCTTCGACAAGCGCTCGCCCAACTGCCCCAACCGCGCCTGCACGAACCGCTGACGCTCCAGCGCGGCCTTGTACTCGCTGTTCTCCTTCAAGTCACCCAGCTCGACGGCGCGACGGATCTCGCCCGGCAACGTGACATTCAGTTCAAAACGGAGCTTCTCCGCTTCGGCGTGCAACTTGGCTTTGAGCGCTTCGAGCATCGGTCGATCCAGACGAAGGGACATAAAGCGCTGACGCCCGACCTGCAAAATTGCGGCCGGGCGCCAGTCCATCGGTATACCTGAAATCTAACGCCCCCCAGACCGCGGGGCAAACCTTCGATTTACCAGCCCAAGACCAGCGCGAACACCAACGGCGCCACGATCGACGCGTCGCTCTCGATGATGTACTTCGGCGTCTCGATCCCCAACTTGCCCCACGTGATCTTCTCGTTGGGCACCGCCCCCGAGTACGACCCGTAGCTCGTCGTCGAATCGCTGATCTGGCAGAAGTACCCCCACAGCGGCACTTCGGTCCGCTGCAAATCCTGGTGCAACATCGGCACCACGCAGATCGGGAAGTCACCCGCGATACCACCACCGATCTGGAAGAAGCCCAACGACGACTCCTTGGTCACGTTCGTGTAGTGCTCCGCCAAATAGATCATGTACTCGATGCCACTGCGCACCGTGTGCACGTTCTTGATGTTGCCGTCGATCACATGCGACGCGAAGATGTTGCCCGTCGTGGAGTCTTCCCAGCCCGGCACGATGATCGGCAAGTTCTTCTGCGCCGCCGCCAACATCCACGAGTTCTTCGGATCGATCTGGTAGTACTGCTCCAACGCGCCACTCAACAGAATGCGGTACATGAACTCGTGCGGGAAATACCGCTCGCCCGCCTGATCCGCGCGCGTCCACTCATCCAAAATGGCTTTCTCAATGCGACGGATCGCCTCGGCCTCCGGAATGCACGTGTCCGTCACGCGATTGAAGTGCTTCTCCAGTAGCTTCTGCTCGTCCTGCGGCGTCAGATCGCGGTAGTTAGGCACGCGCTCGTAGTGATCGTGCGCGACGAGGTTGTAGATGTCCTCCTCCAAATTCGCGCCCGTACACGTGATCGCGTGCACCTTGTCCTGCCGGATCATCTCGGCCAGCGACAGCCCGAGCTCGGCCGTGCTCATCGCACCAGCGAGCGTGACCATCATCGTGCCACCGGCATCGAGATGCGCCCGGTAGCCGTCGGCCGCGTCGATCAACGCCGCCGCATTGAAGTGGCGGTAGTGGTGACGCGCGAACTGGGAGATCGGACCGCCGGTGGCGGACTTGGCTGCTGACATGAGAGATACGCGAAAAGTCGAAGCGACGGCTCCGCGCCGAGCGCGGGGAGCGACGGGAGAAATCTAACCGTTCTGGCCGTTCCCGTTGCGGACGTCGAGCGGCGGAAGTGCCGGCCACCCACAGGCCTGGAGCACCGCCTGCGCCGCCTCACGTGGGTCGTCAGTGAGGATCAGCAGGTCCAGGTCGGCCTCGCTGATCTTGCCGTGCGCCACCACCTGGGAACGGAGCCAGCGAACGAGCCCCGCCCAGTACGCCTTCCCGAACAGGATCACCGGGAAGTTGGAGATCTTGCCCGTCTGGATCAGCGTCAGCGCCTCGAACATCTCGTCGAACGTGCCGTAACCGCCGGGAAAGATGATGAACGCCTGCGAGTACTTCACGAACATCGTCTTGCGCACGGCGAAGTAGCGGAAGTCGATGTGATGCGTGACGAAGGGATTGGCCTGCTGCTCGAAGGGCAACTCGATGTTGCACCCGAACGAGCGCCCGCCGCCGAGCACCGCGCCACGGTTGGCCGCTTCCATGATGCCGGGGCCACCACCCGTGATGACGTCGAAGCCCGAATACGCGAGCAAGCGAGCTGTTTCTACCGCCGCGGCATAGTGCGGATCGTCGGGCGTGGTGCGCGCCGAACCGAAGATGGACACGCCGCGCGTGATGGACGCCATCTTGTCGAAGCCGTCCACATACTCGCCCATGATGCGGAGCACGCGCCACGGATCGGTGGACGTGAACTCCGAGGGCGCGTCTTCGTCGGGCTTGAGCAACTGGCGATCGGCCGTGGCCCAGTTGTGCGGCGTGACGTCGCGGATCGAGTCGTCGATGGGATAGCGCTGCAGGTGCCGCCGATTGACCGTCGCATCACCACCCTGCTGGTGCCGCTCACGCGTGGCTTCCACGGCCGCCGCTTCGACCTTCTGGAGGCGGAGTGGATCGACCTTCTTGCCCGCGGCCGTCTTGGGCGTCGGCAGACGGAGCTGCGGGCGACCGGGCTTTGGGGGCGGTGTTCCGCGCGTGGCGGCGGGCTGCTTCGGCGTGGCGGCGGCCTGCTTCACCGAGGTGGTGGCCGGCTTCTTGACGCGCTTGGTCCGACGTGGGGTCTTGGCCATGCGCGAAAGTTACCACCCGCGCGCCTTGTGTTGGCGCCGTACGGCCAGTTGCTTCTCCGCTATGCGCGCGCTCGCCTTGTGCCGGTAGTCATCCTCGTCGCCGATGGCGCGCGGCCCGATACGCTGCGGGCGGCGCTGGACCGCGGCGCGCTGCCCGCACTGGCGCGACTCCGCGACGAAGGCGGGCTGTTCGACATCACCACGGTGTTCCCCTCGGTCACCGGCCCGGCGTACACCCCGTTCGTGATGGGACGGCATCCGGCCGCCGTCGGGTTGCCAGGGCTGCGCTGGTACGATCGGTCGCGCACCCGACTCCGCTGGCCGTACGCGCGCAGCTATGTCGGCCTAGAGTACCGCCGGTTCGCGACGGATCTCGCGCCCGAGGCCCCCACGCTCTGGGAGAGCACACCCCGCACATTGGGCGCCCTGCCGGTGATCGCCCGCGGGCTCCCGCTCGCGCAGGAGGTCGGGCGCGGCGTGGCGTACTCGTCGCGCGCCGTGTGGGCACATCTGCGCGGCGATGTGCGCGGCTGGCTCGCCATTGACCGCGCGACAGGGACTGAGTTCGTGCAGCGCTGGGCGGCGGAGCAGCCGGCATTCGCTCTGGCAGCGTTCACGGGGGTGGACAAGACCTCACACGCGTTCGGGCCCGCGAGCGAGGCGGTGGAGGAGGCGTTGGCCATCGTGGATGAGGTGGCGGCGCGCATCCGGCGGGCCGCCGAGGCGGCAGGCACGTGGGGCGACACGCACCTGTGGATCGTGAGCGATCACGGCCACGAGCCGGTCCACACGCACGAGGACCTCGCGGCAGTGGTGCGCGCGATGGGCTATCGCACCGCGGCGCATCCGTTGGAATGGCCGCGGCGCGCTGAGGTGGCCGTGATGGTGAGCGGCAACGCGATGGCGCATGTGTATGTCGACGTGGCGCAGCGCACGCGTCCGGGATGGACGGCGCTGCGCGACACGTGGACCACGTTCGCCGATGCGTTGGTGGCGCGCGCCTCGGTGGACGTGGCGTTGCTGCCGGAGCTCGACGGCGCGTGCCTCGTGCAGAACGCGGCGGGCACCGCGCGGGTGTCCTGCGTCGCGGCGCGATGGAGCTACACGCCACTGACCGGCGATCCGTTCGGCGTCGGCGCGCTCCACGCCCTCGACCATGCCGCCGCGCACGAGGCGATGGCCGCGTCGGACTATCCCGATGCGCTGGTGCAGTGCACCAGCATCGCCGCGAGTGCGCGGAGTGGCGACCTCATCCTCAGCAGCGCCGCGGGCTGGGACTTTCGCGCCCGGTGGGAGCCGATCCCGCATGTATCCTCGCATGGATCGCTGCGCCGCGCACACATGGCCGTGCCGTTGCTGGTGAATCGGCCGCCAGCGCGAACGCCGCGGCGCACGACGGATATCGGCGCCACGGCCTTCGCCTTGGGTGGAACGACGAAGCCACGCGTGCTCGATGGGCACGCGTGGCTTCGGGGTCGAACCGGGCTGAGCTAGCGGGGCAACGCACTCCGCTCCGCGTCGGCCAACGCCTGTTCCAATCGCGTCACGAGCTGCGCTTGCTGCTCGCGCACGACCGCGAGCCGCGGATCATCACGACGCAGTAACAACCAGCGCTTCGCCGTGAGCAGGGTCTCCTGCCAATGCTCGGTAGCATACAGCCCCGCCACCGCGACGACAGGCAGCACGAATAGCGCGATGACCCCCGCAAGTGGGCCCCGCCACACCCCAACGGCCACACTGGCCGCGATGATCCACCCCGCGAACAGCGCCGTGCCGAGGAGCACGCGATACGTCGACAGCGTGTCCCGCGACGGACTCATCTTCCCTGCGACGATGCCCGTCAACCGATACGGTACCCAGAACAGCACCGCCGTCACGGCCGCTAACACCGCTTGCACCACCCCACGTACCGACACGCGCCGCGACACCCAGCGCAGCGCCGGTCCGATCCGCGTGTCGAGCCGCACATCCGTCGGCGTCAGGCGCAGGTCGTGCAGGGCCTCGCTGTGCGCCCGTACATCACGCGCCAACAGCTCCCACACCGGATCCTGCTCCACGCGGAGCCGCGCCAACATCTCCGTCGCCGTCGCCAACCGCGCCACGCGCGCCGCCGGCGATCGCTCCACCGCGCGTTCCGCCGCCCACACCGCCTCCGCCGTGCGGATCACCGCTTCGTCCTCCCAGCGCGCGAGGTTCAGCGTCACGGTGCGCATGGCCGCGTCGATACGGGCCGTGAGTTCCGTCACCGCCGCGCGCTCATCGGCACGCGCCGCGAGATCGCTCCACGCCAACGGTTCACCCACGACCGCGTACGCCTCGGTCCGAAAGTGCTCCTTGTCGCGGAACATCAGCCCCACGGGAATGATCGGGAACGCGCCCCCCGTGTGCGCCACCGCGCCCAACGCGATACGCGCCGCCCCCGTCTTCAGGGGCGCGATCGACGGGTCGTCATGGCTGAGGCCCTCCGGGAACATCGCGATCGCATCGCCGCGACCCAGCGCCTCATGCACCGCCACGAAGGTGTCCTGGTTCTTCCCCATCTGCGTGCGGTCGTCACTGGCGCGGTACACGGGGAGCGATCCACTCCCCCGGATCAACCATCCGATCAACCGATCGCGGAACAACGGCTCCTTCGCCAAGAACCGCACCGGGCGCTCGGCTACCCATGCCACGAACGCCGGATCCAACAGCGAGTTCGGGTGATTGCCCACCAACAGCACCGGCCCCGTCGACGGGATCGATGCCCCACCCCGCTCGGCGCGGTAGTACACGCGCACCGCCGCCGTGCACACCTTGGTGAGATAGGGGAGCAGCCACATGCCCTGAAGATTAGCGGCCCGCGTTGCCCCACGGCGCACGACCGATGAGATTCCCTGCATGCCGTGGCTCTCGCTCGTGCTCACCCTCGCCCTCCGTGGGCTCCTGCATCCGCCCACCGGCATCGCGCTCCTGCGCGTGGGCTGGCGGTTCCGGCACCGGCACTGGTACCGGCGCTTCCCGGTCCTGCCGCTGCCCGCCACCACCTACGTGGGCTGGCGCATGTACACGGCCTACGGCGACCACCACGCCGTCCCGCCCGCCGACGACATCATCCGCTACGCCCACTGGGCCGTGCGCCAGGGATGACTCGCGGTACGGAGGCCGAGGCCGCGCGCATCAAGGCGCTCGCATACGGCCTCGGCTTCGATCTGGTCGGGATCACCACGCTGGGCCCGGCCACGACGGCGCCCCACCTGCACGCGTGGCTCGCCGCCGGGTACCACGGCGAGATGGACTACCTCGCCACGGGTGCGCCACTCCGTGAGGACACCACACGCCCCGAGCCGGGCATGCGCAGCGCGATCGTCGTCGGCCTCGAGTACGGCGGCCGCGAACCCGATGGCCCCGTGGCCCGCTACGCCCGTGGCGACGACTACCACGACGTGCTGCGCACACGCCTGCGCGCCCTGCATGCCGCGCTGCAGGAATCGCGCGACGAGGCGTTCGCCGCGCGCCCCTACGTGGACACCGGCCCCATCCTCGAGCGCGATCTCGCGCGCCAGGCCGGACTCGGCTGGTTCGGCAAGAACACCATGCTCATCAACCCCGAGCGCGGCTCGTTCTTCTTCATCGGGGCGTTGTTCGTGGCCCTCGACCTCGCACCCGATGCGCCGTTCGAGGAGGATCGCTGCGGCACGTGTACGCGCTGTCTTGAGGCGTGTCCCACTGACGCGTTCGTCGCGCCGCGTCAGCTCGATGCCACGCGCTGCCTGAGTTATCTCACCATCGAGCACCGCTCCGCGATCGCACCCGAGTTCCACGACGCACTCGCCGAGCAACTCTACGGCTGCGACATCTGTCAGGACGTGTGCCCGTGGAACGTCAAGTTCACGACGGCACTGCGCGAACCGGCGTTCGCACCGCGTCCGTTCGTCGCCGGCAAGGATGCACGGACACTCGCGCAGGACGTGCTAGCACTCACGCCCGAGGAATACGCCGCGGCCTTCAAGGGCACCGCGATGAAGCGCGCCAAACTCGGCGGATGGCAGCGCAACGCCACCATCGTCGCCGCGCAGCACCGCGCGCCTTAGCGCGCCGACGCCGGGAAGAATCGCTGCCGCGCCCACAGCGACACGTACACCAGCCCCACGAGCACCGGCACTTCGATCAGTGGGCCCACGACCGCCGCCAGCGCCTCACCGGATGTGATCCCGAACGTCGCGATGGCCACCGCGATCGCCAACTCGAAGTTGTTGCCCGCTGCCGTGAACGAGAGCGACGCCGTGGCCGGATAATCGAACCCCAATCGCTTGGCGAGCGCGAACGCCAACCCGAACATCACGAAGAAGTACACGGTCATCGGTAGCGCGATGCGCAGCACATCCACCGGCGAGTCGATGATGCGGCTGCCCTGCATCGCGAACATCAGCACGATGGTGTACAGCAAGCCGAGGAGCGCGGTGGGGCCGATGCGCGGCAAGAACACGCCCTCGTACCACGCGGTGCCGCGCCGTGCGACAAGGATGCGCCGCGTGAGATACCCCGCCAGCAGCGGCACGCCGAGGAAGATGCCCACGCTCAGCGCGATCTCACTCATCGAGATGTCGACCACCGTCCCCGTGTCGCCCAACCACCCCGGCACCACCGAGAGGAAGAAGTAGCCGAGCACCGAGTACGTGAGGATCTGGAACACCGAGTTGAGCGCCACCAACACGGCGGCGAGCTCGTTGGACCCGCACGCCAGCGTGTTCCAGATGAGCACCATCGCGATGCACCGCGCGAGGCCGATCAAGATGAGGCCGTTGCGGTACTCGGGCAGATCGGGCAGCATGGTCCACGCCAACACGAACATCACGATCGGGCCGAGCACCCAGTTCAAGATGAGCGAGGTGCCGAGCAGCTTGGTGTCCTTCACGTGTTCGCCGATGGTCTCGTACTTCACCTTGGCCAGCACGGGGTACATCATCCACAACAACCCGACCGCGATGGGCACCGACACGCCATTGACCTGCACGGTGTCGAGCGCCGCCCCGAGCCCGGGGTACACCCGCCCGAGGGCGAGACCGATCCCCATGGCGAGCAGGATCCAGACCGGCAGGAAGCGGTCGAGCGTCGAGAGACGCGCCAAGACAGGCGCATCGGCAGCGGAAGGTGCGGTCGCAGGCATCCACAAAAGTACTGCGCGATTGTAACGTTCCCAGACCCTGCTATGACCACGACTCCCCGCGAACGTTTCTTGGCCTACCGCCGTGTGCACGCCCGCCCCGGGCGCCTCACGCGCGAAACGGTGCGCGCCCGTGGGCTCGACTTCGCGGTGTATCGCACGGCGCCGGTAGCGGGCACTCGCCCCGTGGTGTGCATCAACGGCGGCCTGATCTTCGGTCACCAGCTGCTGTGGCCGGCCCTCGCGCCCTTGGCCGAGCACCGGCAACTCATTTTCTATGACCAGCGCGGTCGCGGCGCGACACCGGCCCCACCGGGACTCCGCGCCGCCCGCATCGAGCACGACGCCCTCGACGTGCCCGCGCTGCGTGAGGCGCTCGGCATCGACGCCTGGGACGTGCTCGGCCACTCGTGGGGCGGCGGCATCGCGGCGCTGGCCACGGCCGCCGACCGCGCCGCCGTCACCTCCCTCACGATGGTCAACGCGGTGGGCCCGCACGGCGTGTGGTTGAACGGCCTCCACGATCGCGGCATCGCGCGGCTCCCCGAGCCCGAGCGCTCCGCGCTCGCGGCCATGGACGCCGCCCGCCTCATCGAGCCCGATCCGGAGTTCCACCTCGCCTACCACCGGGTGTTCTACCCGGCGTGGTTCGCGGATCTGTCGCTGGCGCGCATGCTCACGCCGCCGCACTCGATCAGTCTTACCGGCGCGCATGTCACGGCGCGGCTCCGGCGCGAGGGCTACGACTGGACGGAGACGCTGCGCGGCCTCGCAGTGCCCACGCTCATCCTGCACGGCACCGAAGATCTCATCCCGACCGCCATGGCTGATGCGACCGCCGCGCTGCTCACGCGCGCGACGCGGATCGATGTGCCCGACGCGGGGCATTTGCCGTTCTTCGAAGCGCCCGACGCGACGTTCGGGGCGCTCATCGCACATCTCGCAAGCACCGCATGAAGGCGAGCGACGGCGTTGTCCTCGCGCTCACCGCGGGCCTGCTCGGGTTCGTCGCGCTGCAGCTCCGGCCGTCGAAGCCGCTGACGACTCCCATCATCGCCGTCGACACCGCCGTCGTCGCACTCGATGCGGGCGCCTCGCAAGGCGATGTCGTCGCGACCACACTCCCGGCGCCCGAACGCGACATCGCCGCCATCCGCGCCACGCTCGTGCGGGACGCCAACGGCACGTTCATCGACGACATCCTCGCGCTACGTGATTCCAACGTGGCACGGTGGATCGCGCGGCCGGCCGATCCGGTGCGCGTGTGGATCGATGAACGCTCCACCCTCGCCGGGTACGACGCGAGTTTCCCATCGCAGGTGCGCCGCGCCTTCGCCGATTGGGGCAACGCTGGTGTGCCGCTCACGTTCAGCTTCGTGGCCGACTCCATCGGCGCCGAGGTGAAGGTCACGTGGCGCGACAAGTTCGACGAGCAGATCAGCGGTCGCACCCGATGGGTGCGCGATGTGCACTGGTGGATCCTCCGCGGTGACATCGAACTCGCCGTGCGTACGCCTGGTGAACGCGCCGTGACCTCACCGCAGATGCACGCCATCGCGCTGCACGAGATCGGCCACCTCCTCGGGCTCGATCACACGCGCGATTCACTCGCCATCATGGCCCCGCGGGTGAAGGTCTTTGACCTCACACCCGCGGATGTCGCCACCATGCGACTGATCTACACGATCCCACCGGGATCGGTGCGCGAGTTCTAGCGCTCGAGCACGACGGTGCGCATGGTGCCCTTGCGCTGCACCACCAGCTCGACGCGGCGGCTCTCTTGGATGGCGCGCACCACCACCAGCGGCGACGAGGCCACCGCCCCGTTCACACGGACGATGATGTCGAACACCTTGAGTCCCGCTTGCTCGGCCTGCGTGCCCGCGACCACGCGGTCCACGATGACCCCCTCACCCGTGAAGCCGATGAACTCCCGCGCATCGGCATCGAGCACGCGCAGCGAGGCGCCGTACACCGTCGGCGTCGGGGAGACGAACGCGAGGGCGCTCGAGCGCGGTGGCGTGGGCGGCGTGGGCGCGCGAAGGGCGAACGCGGGGTCATTGCGCAGCGACACCGTCGCCTCTCGCATTCCGTCCGCCAACGCGCGCTCGATCATCGGCGCCATCAGCACGCGTCCCGACACCTGCGCGCACTCCGAACTCGGGAACGCCTCGCGCTTGCCCACGACCACCACGAACTCCCGCTCTCGCCCATCGCGGCGCACCCGCAGCGCGTGCGTGAGGCCCGGCTTGAGCAACGCATC
>JBEIVF010000227.1:0-3025 GCA_040374005.1 Gemmatimonadaceae bacterium
AAGCGTTCGCGCGGCATCAGCGCGCAGAACTCCAAGGGCGTGGAGTTCTTGTTCAAGAAGAACAAGGTCACGTGGATCCGCGGCACTGGCAAAGTGACGGCGAAGAACGCCATCACCGTGACGACCGCCGAGGGCAAGAGCGAGACGTACACCGCGAAGAAGGCCATCGTGATCGCGACGGGCTCGCGCGTGAAGGGCCTGCCGCAGGCGGGCTTGGCGCTCGACAAGAAGTTGGTGTTGTCGTCGGACGAAGCGTTGACCATCGATCATGCGCCGAAGAGCATCGCCATTGTGGGTGCGGGCGCCGTGGGCTGTGAGTTCGCTGATGTGTTCAGCTCGTTCGGCTCCGAGGTGACGCTGATCGAAGTGGCGCCGCGGTTGTTGCCGTTGGAAGACGCCGATTGCTCGGCCGAGTTGGCCAAGACGTTCAAGAAGCGCAAGATCAACACGATGGTGGGCGCCAAGCTCAGCGACGTGAAGGTCGGCAAGGACTCCGTGTCGATGAACGTGACCGTGGGCACCGAGAAGACCGCGCTCAAGGTGGACAAGGTGCTCGTGGCGGCCGGTCGCGCGCCGAACATCGAGGACATCGGCCTCAAGGAGTTGGGGGTGGCGCTGACCGATCGCGGCTTCATCAAGATCAACGAGCGCTTCGAGACCAGCGTGCCGGGCATCTACGCCATCGGTGACGTGGCTGGCCCGCCAATGCTCGCGCACAAGGGGTCGCGCGAGGGGCACATCCTCGCCGACCTGCTCGGCGGCGAGAAGCCGCACTTGGTGAACTACGGCAACATCCCCAACGCGACGTACTGCCACCCCGAAGTGGCGTCGATCGGCTTGACCGAGGAGCAGTGCAAGGAGCAGAAGCTCGACTACACGGTGGGCAAGTTCCCCTTCTCGGCCAACGGCCGCGCGCGCACGTCGGGTGAGACTGATGGCTTCGTGAAGATCATTCGCGATGCCAAGCACGGCGAGATCCTCGGCGCGCACATCATCGGCCCGCACGCGACCGAGTTGATCCACGAGTTGGTGGTGGCCCGCGAGAACGAGTACACCGTGGAAGAGATCGATCTGGCGATCCACGCACATCCGACCCTCAGCGAAGCGATCGCCGAAGCGGCGCTCGACTCGATGGGGAAGATGTTGCACGCGTAAGTACGTGGCGCAGCCAGAGCTGTGGGTAGTAGACCTGGGCCTCGTCGCGTATGACGAGGCCTTGGCGTTTCAGCGCGACGTCGCGGCGGCGCGCATCGATGGGCGCATCCCGGAGGATGTGCTCATCCTGTGCGAGCATCCGGCGGTGGTGACGATGGGCCGCTCGGCGAAGGCGGCGAACTTGTTGTTGTCGGAGGGAGCGCTGACGGCCCGTGGCATCTCGCTGCGGGACGTGGAGCGCGGTGGCGATGTGACGCTCCACGCGCCCGGCCAGTTAGTGGGGTATCCGATCATCGACCTCACGCGACACAAGCAGGACTTGCATTGGTACCTGCGGACGCTGGAGCAGGTGATGATCGATGCGCTCGGCGCTTGCGGGGTGACGGCTGGTCGGCGCGAAGGGCTGACGGGCGTGTGGGTCGACGACCGGAAGATCGCGTCCATCGGCGTGCATGCGCGCGCTTGGGTGACGTGGCACGGGTTCGCGCTGAATGTGACGACGGATCTGAGCTTATTCGACGTGATGGTGCCGTGTGGGATCGGGGGGGTGGTGATGACGAGCTGTGAGCGAGAGGGGGCGGGTGGGGGGGTGCGAGAGGCCGTGGTGCAGGCGGTGGGAGCGTTGCTCGGCCTGCAGGTCGTGGAAGGCGTGGAAGTTCAGCGGCGCATCGCCTGACGAACACACCGCACCGGGCTACGGGCCAAGCGACCATGTATCGTCGCCTGGCCCAGTACCGCCTGCTGACCGTGGATGGGGAGCCGTCGTAGGCCGGGCGCGCTACTGTCGCTCGAACACCAGCACGATCACCGCCCCCAGCCCCAGCCCGATCGACGGCAACATCTTGAGCAGCGGGTTCTTCACCTTGAGGTGCATCACCAGTGCCACGGCCATGAAGAAGGCGATGGCCGCCGCGCCGATGACCTCGAGGCCGTCGATCGGCCCGAGCCCCAGGAGCAGGAACGCGGCGCTGAGCTTCGACGCCCCCACGAGATCACGGAGCCAGTCGGGCAGGCCGAAGGACGTGAAGTCGGCGATCACCGCGGGATAGCGAACGATCCACACATAGAACACGGACATCGCGACGAACGTCTGGAGCAGTGCGAGGACGGTGGAGTTCATGGTCGGCTCGGTTGAGGGAGGTGGGGAAGAATGTATCTCACTCTTAGGGGCAGGCGCGACACGGGCGGGTCGCGGGACCCCTCGTGCCTGCCGCTCCGGTGATGGGGTGGGAGGATGGCGCGAACCCGCGACGCTCCCTACCCTTTCTCTCGTGTCTCTGCCCCGCCTCTTCCTGCTTGCCAGCGTTGCGCTGGTG
The DNA here is from genome assembly GCA_040374005.1 of Gemmatimonadaceae bacterium. Lineage (GTDB taxonomy): Bacteria > Gemmatimonadota > Gemmatimonadetes > Gemmatimonadales > Gemmatimonadaceae > DASRAP01. The sequence goes on from JBEIVF010000227.1 coordinate 2,472, forward strand.
CTGGCACCGCCGCGCGCCCACGCCCAGCGCGTCGACTCCACGGCCTATCTCCTCGGCCGCTTCGAGCCCGCGAGGCATCCCGACTTCGCGCTGATCGCCGCCCCGCTCGCGTCGCGCGCGGGGATGTACCTGCGCCGCGATGCGCTTGATGCGCTGACGACGATGGCCGACGCGGCGAAGCGCGACGGCGTGGTGCTTCGCGTCGTCTCGGCGACGCGCAACTTCGACGCCCAACGCGCCATCTGGGACGCCAAGTGGAACGGCACCACCAAGGTCGAGGGACGCGACTTAAGCACCGAGCGCGACCTCGTGAAGCGCACGCGTACCATCCTCACGTTCAGCGCGATGCCCGGCGCGTCACGCCATCACTGGGGCACGGATGTCGATCTGAACGCGCTCACCGATGCGTACTTCGCCCGCGGCGAAGGCGCGAACGTCTATGCGTGGCTCACGAAGCACGCACCGACGTATGGCTTCTGTCAGCCGTACACGGCGAAGGGTGAGGCGCGCCCGCTCGGGCACGAGGAGGAGAAGTGGCACTGGTCGTACCGGCC
>JBEIVF010000065.1:0-9363 GCA_040374005.1 Gemmatimonadaceae bacterium
ATCGACGGTGGTCGTCGCCAGCGGAGCAGCGGACTCAACGCTGACCGACACCGTGGCTGTTGTCGTGGTCGCTCCTGGGTCGGTCATCGGACGCGCGACCATCCCAGCAGCCGACCCGTTGGGTGTTGCCGCTGGGACGGCGCTGGTCATCCGTATCACGATTGACGCGTCGCGTCTTCCGCAAGCGGGTGCGATTGCTGCCGCCGAGGCGACGCTGCGCTGGGATCCGACGGTCTTCGCTCTCGACTCGCTTCGCCACGCGCCCAATGCCGCCGCCCATCAAACCGCGCTCGGAGTCGTGGCGGTCGCTTACGCCGGAGCGGACGCGGTGATCGGTGGATCGGTCGATCTGGCCACGCTGTATGTGCGCGTCCTGAGTTCCGTGACGGCGGGCCGCAATGCGGGGCTGCTCTTGACGACTCCCTACTCACCCATTGGGCTCGACTTCGAGCCGATTGGGCAGTGGGCGGCGCTCAGCGATCGGGTTCGCAGTCGATGATGTATGCGTGGCGACCCCGTGTCGTGGTGCTCCTCAGTGTGGCGAGTCTCGTCGCGTGTTCGGGAAATCATCGTCCTCTCCCTCGGTGCGCAGCGGCCGTAGCGGGTGGGCGCCCCTACCTCGCGACGCTGCGGCCCGAGTCCATCGCGGTGGAGGTCGTGGCGACCGAACGAGCGGTGATCACGCTTGTCGGGTGCGAGTTCGGCTCCACGCCGCTTGACGTGTCGATGGGCCCGCAGACCGTGCGCGCCCTGACGCCGACTGACGGTGGGACTCGCGTGACATTCCCAGTTCCTGCGTTCATCGCGAGCGGTGGCGAGGCCCCGCCGATGCCCACGCCCGCGGGCACGTACGACATCGTCATCATCAACGCCCGCGGACGCAGTGGCGCCCGCACCCTGACCGTGTACTAATGCAGATGCGCTCGCTCACGATCCTCGGCCTCATGCTCGTCGCTACGACGGTCCTCGCGCAGGACCCGCCGCTGACGAGCAACGCTGCTCGGCGAGCCCAGTACGTCGACGCGATGCGGCAATTCCCTTTCGGTGAGGTGCCGCTCCACGCCACGCGTCGCGAGTATCTGGCGCGACTCCGGGCCAATGGTGCGCTCTTCGAACGTGACGATGGGTCAACGTGGGTCCAGATCGGGCCGGCGCCGATCGGGACGGTGGATGCGGGACGCGTGGCCGCCGTTGTCATCCATCCCCGCGACCGCAACGTCATCTATGTGGGTGCTGCACAGGGTGGTATCTGGAAGTCGACCACTGGTGGCACGACGTGGCGACCGCTCACCGATGACCAGTGTTCGCTGGCGACAGGATCTATTGCGCTGGACCCGCTAGACCCTGACGTGCTCTACGTCGGCACCGGCGAACAGACGTACTCGGGTAGTAGCTATTACGGATGCGGCGTCCTGAAGTCTACGGACGGTGGGGCGAGTTGGACCCAGCTGGGTGGCTCGCTGTTCGATACGAATACCGGCGGAGCCCGAATTGGGACCCTGCGGGTGGTCCCCGGCGTGTCGCCGGCGACGCGTTCCTCGACCGTATTGCTGGCGAGCACCTTCGGGGTGTATCGGAGCATGGATGCGGGTGTCACGTGGACCAAGAGCACCATCGCGGCCAACGAGAACTCGCAGGCGACCGACCTGCTCGTCGATCCCCGCGATGCACGCGTCGTGCTCGCGGCCTTCACGTCGACCGGTTTCCATGTCGCGAACAGTATCTACCGTTCGACCGACGGCGGTGTGACCTTCCCTGAGCGGACGGCAGGGCTCCCCACCACCAATGTTGGGCGTATTCGTCTTGCGTACGCGCCCAGCAATCCCGATACCGTGTATGCGGCCATCCATGCGCCATCCACGGCCGCGTTGCTCGGGATCTGGCGCAGCATCGATGCGGGCAGCACCTGGAGCCAGTTGTCCGCAACGGGGGCGAGCTGTGGGACGCAGTGTTGGTATGACATGTATCTCGCGGTCGACCCGAGCGACTCTCGACGGGTGTTCTTCGGCGGTGTGTCGCTGTACCGCTCGCAGGACGCGGGGGCGACGTTCCAGCAGATCGGCAGCAGCATCCACGGCGGGTTCATCCACGTCGATCATCACGCGATGGCCTTCGATCCGGCCGATCCCGCGCGTCTCATCGCGGCGAGCGACGGTGGCGTGTACGAGTCGCTGGATCGCGGCGGCACCTTTCGCTCACTGAATACGACGCTCGCCATAACACAGTTCTACCGAGGTCTCTCGATCGGCGTCCCAGGCCCCTCGCAGTTACTCGGTGGCACGCAGGACAACGGCACTGGCGCACGGACCGGGGATTTGGCGTGGGTTCGCGTTCTCGGTGGCGACGGCGGGTACACCGCTATTCATCCGGTCACGGGGACCGCCTATGCTGAGACGCAGTGGGTCGCCAATCAGAGCTATACGGGCCCGCGTCGCGCCGCGAGTCTCATGGGCCCCTTCAATTTGATCCGGAATGGTATCGTAACCAACGACCCCGGTCTCTTCATTCCGCCGCTCGTGATGGACCGCGTGCGCCCCCACACCCTGTACTTCGGCACGGCCCGTCTCTACCGCACGCGCGACGGAGGGGATCTCTGGACAGAGTTGCATCGACTGGGAGTTGGAAGCGTATCAGCGATCGCTCCCGCACCGACGGACTCGCTGGTGATCTATATCGGCTCGAGTGCAGGCGATGTCCGCGTCAGTCGTGATGGCGGCGTCACGTGGCCTCAGCGGAGTAGTGGTCTGCCCAGCCGCCATGTCAGCGACATCGTGGTGCATCGAGGCGATCCCGATATCGCCTTCCTGAGCGTGTCGGGATTCGGCAGCGCGCACGTCTTCAAGACGGTCGACGCGGGGGTCACGTGGGTCAGCATCAACGGCAATCTGCCCGACCTTCCGGTGAGTGGGCTGGAGCTTCTTCCGGACGGGTCGCTGATCGCCGCGACTGATCTCGGCGTGTATCGGACGCGCGATGGTGGGGTCGCCTGGCAACGACAGGGAGTCGGTCTGCCGAATGTCGCCGTGTTTGACGCGGTGTATCATGCGCCAACCTCGACGCTTGTCGCCGCCACCCATGGTCGAAGTATGTTCGCCGCGACCGTGACGGCCGAGCTTGTTCCAGCGGCACTCTCTGTTGTCGTCGGGCCACCGCCGAGGATCGCATCCGGGCTCAGTTTCCCACTGTCAGCCCGAGTGACCGGCGCCGCCGGTGATCCGGTCGACGCCGCGGCCGAAGTGACCCTGCGCGTTGCCGAGGGGAACGCGGTGCTCAGTGGCTCCATCACGACGACCGCCGCCGGGGGCCTCGCGAGCTTTGACGCTGTAGCCCTGCGCGGAAGCGGTACCGTGCGTCTCGAGCTCACAGCGCCGGGACTACCGGCGAGGCCTCTGGCGCCGATCACGCTCGTCAATCTGGTCGGCGATGTGTCTGGCGATGGACGCATCACAGCCGACGATGCCAGCGATATCCTTCGCTTCGTGGTCGGCGCGGCGGGTGAGCTTTCCGGTCGGATCACGGCGGTCGGTGATGCCAACTGTGACGGCGTGATCAACGCCGTTGACGCGGCGATCATCCGCGCGTTCGCCGCAGGCCGTGACGTCTCTCGCTTTTGTGTCGGGCGCGTGTTGCCGCCGAGCTGAGTGCGATCCTCGCTGGCGACCAGGAGAGCGACGAGCACGTAGGCAAGCACTGCACTGCCACTGATTGAGGGGAACTACTCGTATGATCAGTTCCCCCCAATCTGTTGCAGTTTCAGCGCGTTACAGCGTCTTTCAGCGTTTTCAGCGTTAATCAGTTAACGCAGCCCGCCCCCAACGCTTCAAGGCGAAAGGCGCGCAACGCCCCACACTGATCCAGCAAGCGAGTACCGCACCCGATCATGCAGGCGACTCGGCCGCCCTTGCCAGAATTCGAGTTCGTGCGGGATGACGCGGTAGCCGCCCCAGTGGTCGGGGAGGGGGATGTCTTCCTCGCCGAAGCGGTCGCCGACTTCTTTCAGACGTTGGTCCAGCTCCGCGCGCGACGAGAGCACCGACGATTGGTGCGACATCCACGCGCCAAGCCGGGAGCCGACGGGGCGCGAGCGGAAGTAGGCCTCGGACTCGTCGCGGCTGATGCGCTCGACGGCGCCGGCGATGCGGACCTGGCGCTCGAGTTCGCCCCAGAAGAAGCAGAGCGCGGCCTTGGGGGTATGCTCCAGCTCCTGCCCCTTCCGGCTGCGGTAGTCCGTGAAGAACACGAAGCCGCGCGCGTCGGCCTCCTTCAGGAGGACCATCCGGACGGACGGCTGGCCGTCGGCGCCGACGGTGGCCAGCGACATCGCGTTGGGCTCGATGATCTGGGCGGCCACGGCCTGATCGAACCAGTGCCGGAACTGGGCGAACGGGTCGGGGAGGACGTCGTGCTCGGAAAGCGATTCCCGGGAGTAGTCGCGGCGGAGGTCGGCGATGTTGGTCACGATGGTAAAGGTATATCGACCCCAGACCGCTCCCAGACCCTTGACATAGGGTAGGGGGGTATGGTATTACTCATTATAAAACCTCCACCGAACGAGCAAGCACCATGGCCAAGACTACCCTCACCGTGGACGGCATGTCCTGCACCCACTGCGTCCGATCCGTGCGGCTCGCGTTGGACGCCGTCGAAGGCATCACCGTCGGCGAAGTCGGCATCGGGAAGGTCAGCCTCGACATCCCACCCGGCAGCAACCGGATCGGCGACGTCACCGCCGCCATCGAGAACGCCGGCTACCACGTGACCGCCGTCCAGAGCTGAGCATGTCGACCGCCGCTCCCATCGCCCCGTCGGCCAGCGCAACGCCCGCGGGCCTGGCCACCATCGAACTGCCCGTCAGCGGCATGACCTGCGCTGCCTGCCAGTCGCGCGTGCAAAAGACGCTTGGCAACGCCGATGGGGTGGAGGCGGCGACGGTCAACCTGCTCCTCGAGAACGCGACCATCACGTACGACCCGCTCGTCACGGGCCCGAGCGCGCTGATCCAAGCGATCCGCGACACCGGGTATGACGCCGAGTTGCCGCGGCCGTCCGTGTCGCCACTCACCACGGTGACCGACGACGATGCCGCGCGCGAGGTCCGCTACAAAGCGCTGCGCTGGCGCGCGCTCGTCGCCGTCGCCCTCGGCTTCATCGTGATGCTGCTCTCGATGCCGCTGATGCATCTGGGCGGCAGCGATCATGCGCACGGCGCCGATCCGCTCACGGCCTTCCTCGCCACGTACCTCGACGCACCGATCGCGCGCGTGATGCCGTGGCTGTACACCATCGACACCTCGGTGCTGCTCTCCGGCGCGCTCATCCTGACGACGATCAGCATCGGCTGGGCCGGGCGCGCATTCTTCGTGCGCGGCTGGGCGGCGCTCACGCACGGCGGCGCCGACATGAACACGCTCGTCGCGCTCGGCGTTGGCGCAGCGTACATCTATTCGCTGGCCGCAACGTTCTTTCCGCAGTGGTTCACCACCAGCGGCATCCAGCCCGCGGTGTACTACGAAGCGGGCGCGCTGATCATCGGCTTGGTGATGGTCGGCAACTTGCTCGAAGCCCGCGCCACGCGCCAGACGGCATCGGCCCTCCGCGCCCTGGTCGCGCTGCAGCCACCGAAAGCCCGCGTCGATCGCAATGGCACCGAGATCGAAGTCGGCATCGAAGAGCTGCACCCCGGCGAAGTGATCCTCGTGCGTCCCGGTGAGCGCGTGCCCACCGATGGCGTGCTCGTCAGTGGCGAAACGGCCGTCGACGAGTCCATGCTCACCGGCGAGTCGATGCCGGTGAAGAAGATCGCCGCCTCGAAGCTGATCGGCGGCACGATCAATCGCACCGGCGCGATCCGCTACCGCGCGACGACGCTCGGCGGCGACTCGGTGCTCGCGCGCATGGTCCGCTTGATGCGCGAAGCGCAGGGCACGCGGGCCCCCACGCAGCGACTGGCCGATCGCGTGAGTGCGATCTTCGTGCCCACCGTGGTCGCCATCGCCGTGGTCACGTTCATCGTGTGGTTCTTCGCCGTCGATGCGAATCCACTGCAACGCGCGCTGCACGCCGCGATCACGGTACTCATCATCGCGTGTCCCTGTGCCATGGGCCTCGCGGTCCCCACGGCCGTCATGGTGGCCACCGGCAAGGGCGCCGAACTCGGCGCCTTGTTCAAGGGCGGCGAAGCGCTGGAGCGACTCGACGACGTGACGACCATCGTGTTGGATAAGACAGGCACAGTCACGGAAGGCGCGCCGACCGTCACAGACCTTGAGGTGATCGGCAGCGCGGATGCCGATACGCTCCTCCGCACCGTCGCTTCACTGGAACAAGACTCTGAGCATCCGCTTGCGCAGGCCTTCGTGCAGGCGGCCAAGGCCAAGAACCTCGCACTCACCACACCCGAGCGCGCGACCGCGGTCGCCGGACGCGGCCTCCAGGGCATCGTCAGCGGGCAGGGCGTGGCGATCGGCAACGCGGCCCTCATGGCCGATTGGTCAGTGGATATCACCGCGTTCGCGTCGCGCGCCGCCGCCCTGTCTGACGACGGCAAGACGGTGTCGTATGTGGCCATCGATGGCGCCCTCGCCGGGCTCGTCGCCGTGGCCGATCCGCTCCGCAGCACCTCGAAGGAAGCGATCGCCGGATTCCGTGCCCGCGGCCTCGATGTGGTGATGCTCACGGGCGACAACGAGCGCGCCGCGCAGGCGATCGCGAAGGCGGCCGGCATCGACCGCGTGGTCGCCGGCGTGCTCCCCGAGGGGAAGGTGGCCGAGATCAAGCGGCTGCAGGCCGAAGGGCGTGTGGTGGCGATGGTGGGCGATGGTATCAATGACGCCCCAGCGCTGGCGCAGTCCGACATCGGTATCGCGATGGGCTCGGGGACTGATGTCGCCATGGCCGCGGCCGACATCACATTGATGCGCGCCGATCTGCGTGCGGTGTCGCACGCGATGCAACTCGCGACACGCACCCGCAAGACCATGCGCCAGAATCTGTTCTGGGCCTTCGTGTACAACATCATCGGGATCCCGATCGCGGCGGGCGTCCTCTACCCGACGTACGGGATCCTGCTCAGTCCCATCATCGCCAGTGCGGCGATGGCGCTCAGCGACGTGTTCGTCGTGGGCAACAGCTTGCGTCTGCGCGGCTTCCGCGCCTCACCTGCCGGAGTCTGACCGATGTCGGAACACTTGATCAAGGACCACAAGGGCACCGCCCGCTCGCAGGACTCCAAGGACAAGACGCTGGCGCGCCTGAAGAAGATCGAAGGCCAGGTCCGTGGCCTGCAGAAGATGGTGGACGAGGATCGGTACTGCCCCGACATCCTGATGCAGATCTCCAGCGTCCAGCAGGCCCTGCGGTCGGCCAGCAAGTCGCTGATGCGCGATCACCTCCGGCATTGCACCACCAAGGCGGTCCGGGAGTCGGACGATGCGGCCGATCAGGTGTACGACGAGCTGATCGAGCTAGTGTACACGCACTCCCGCTAGACTAGATTCCAGCTATGCGTCGCATCGTCCGTGGTCTCGTGCTGCTGTTCACCGGTCTGAGCACCTTGGTGCTCGGTCCGGCGATGGCGTGCGCCGAACCCGCCCCCGTCGCCGATGCCCACGCGCACCATCATGGCGCGCCCGCTGAGCCAGCGGCACCCGCGCACGATGCGGCGTGCGATCTGGCGATCGGCTGCCTCGTCGCGGTGACGCCGCTGATCACCGCGCTGGACGCGACGCTGAGCGCCGAGCTCTTCACGACGTACGCCGAGCCCAACGCCGAGTGGGCAGGGCCATCGCGCGCGCCCGAGCCGCCGCCGCCGCGAGGCTGATCCCGCAGTCGATATATCACGCTGTCATTCGGATGGCGTGACTGGGATCTCCTTTTCGCACATCACATGCTTCGCACGCTTCTGTGCGCGATCGCTGCCGCCGCTACCTGGCCGGCGGTGAGCGCCGCACAAACGGATTGGTACAACACGGACCGCGGACGACCGCTCCGGACGGAGGACGCGCACACACTGGAGCGTCACGCCATCGAACTCCAGATCGCGCCGCTCACGTTCTCGCGCGTCAATGGGCGCTCGACCTGGGAAGTCGAACCCGAGCTGGCGTGGGGCCTGTTGCCCCGCACGCAGTTCGAGATCGGTGTCCCGATCGTGAGTCGCGCTACGCTGGGCGGTGACGCCCTCGTCGCCGCGCGTGGCGTTGAGCTCGCGCTACTGCATTCGTTGAACGCCGAGACGATCTGGATCCCGGGGCTCGCGGTCGGCGTGGATATGCTCGTGCCCGCCGGCGGTCGGCGCGCGGACCAGTCGCACGGCGCGGCGACGATGATCATGACGCGGACCTCGTGGTGGGGCCGCGCGCACCTCAATGTCACCGGGCATGTCGGACCCAAGGACGATGTCTCGGTGGATCTCCCGCGCTGGCGCACCGGCCTCGCGGTGGATCGCCCGTTCCCGCTGAAGTCGCTGTTGCTGGCGGCTGAAGTGGTGGCGGAGGATCCGCTGGTCGGCGGCGCGACCCGTTGGCTCGCCGGGACCGGCATCCGCTGGCAGCTCGCGCCGCGCCTCGCGTTCGACGTTGGCATCGCGCGGACCATGACCGGCCCCGAACGTGGCTGGTCGTTCACGTTCGGACACGCGCTGGCCTTCGCGCTTCCTGCACTCCAGATGGGAGGGACCACTCGATGAAGCGGCTCGCACTCTTGGCACTGATCGCCGTGGGCGGTTGTGCGCAGTGGTCCACCACGTACGAATCGTTCTACCTACAAGCGTCGCACAACTGGACCTTCCGCCGCGATCACGTGGCGGCGGACCGGTTGTTCAATGCGTTCGACTACGGGCACGCGATCCTGTACGAGACGATGCTGACGCGGCCCACCGCGTTCCCGGCGTTGCTCGAGGGCCGGGTGTACACGAAGCTCACCGAACAGGTGCTGTCGCGTCCGCCGCGGCTCCCGCTCGAGGAGATGGCGATCGAGCCCACGTATGCCCGCCTCGCCCCTGAAGCGAAGATGATGTTCGATTGGGCGCACGTGCTGCACCGGCAGCTCTACGATGTGCTCGCGTCCAACACGCTCGACTCCGCGGCGCAGGACCGCGAAGTGGCGCGCATCGTCGCGTACTACAAGACACGGCCCGAGCTCACGTTCAGCTCCACGGCCAAGACGATGGCGTTGATGCAGGAGCAGTCGTACTCCTTGGCGTTCCGCAAAGCGGCGCCCAAGTTCAACGGCCTCATCTGGGCCTACCACTGGCTGCAGATCGGCCTGTATGAGCCGCTCGTGGTCGGGAAGTCGCCCGAAGAGAAGCGCATGGGGGTGATCGCGGCGGTGGCGCGGTTCCGGCAGATGATGCTCGATGCCCCCAAC
>JBEIVF010000146.1:0-5111 GCA_040374005.1 Gemmatimonadaceae bacterium
GACGACTTCCTCAAGCCCGACCGCGTGGTGCTCGGCGTGGACAGCGATTTCGCGCGAACCGTGATGGCCGAGTTGTACGCGCCGTTCGTGCGCTCGGGGAAGCCGGTCATCCACATGGACATCCCGTCCGCCGAGATGACCAAGTATGCGGCCAACGCCATGTTGGCCACGCGCATCTCGTTCATGAACGAGATCGCGAATCTGTGCGAGATCGTTGGGGCGAACGTCGACGCGGTGCGCCGCGGCATCGGCAGCGATGCACGCATCGGGCCCTCGTTCTTGTTCGCTGGGGCTGGGTATGGTGGTTCGTGTTTCCCGAAGGACGTTCAAGCGTTGCTCCGGACCGCCGGCTCGCTCGAGGCCCCGCTTGAGGTGGTCGCCGCCGTGGAGCGGGCGAACGCGCGGCAGAAGACACGTGCGGCGGCGAAGCTGCGCGCCGCGCTCGGCGGGTCGCTCGGTGGCAAGCGGATCGCGTTGTGGGGCTTGGCGTTCAAGCCCAATACCGATGACATGCGCGAGGCGCCGTCGCTGTCGTTCATCGACGAAGTGACGGGGGCTGGGGCGACCATCGTCGCGCATGATCCGGCCGCGATGCCGGAGACCCAGCGACGCCTCGGTGATCGCATCGCCTACGCCGGTCACATGTACGATGCGCTCGTGGGCGCCGACGCGCTGGTCGTGATGACGGAGTGGAACAGTTACCGGAATCCGGACTTCGCGCGCATCAAGACCGCCCTCGCCGGACCGGTGATCATCGACATGCGTAATCTGTACGACCCGGCGCGGATGCGCGGGCTCGGCTTCACGTATGACAGCATCGGTCGCCCACAGGGAGCCGGCGCATGAGGATCCTCATCACCGGCGCGGCCGGCTTCCTCGGGTCGCACCTGGCCAACCGGTTCCTGGCCGAGGGGCACGCGGTGATCGGGCTGGACAACTTCATCACGGGGCACCCGGACAACATCGCGCACCTGATGGGGAACGACCAGTTCTCCTTCGTGCGCCACAACATCTCCGAGTTCACGTATGTGGCTGGGGCGCTGGATGGCGTGCTACACTTCGCGTCGCCGGCCAGCCCGATCGACTACCTGAAGTATCCGATCCAAACGTTGAAGGTCGGTGCGCTGGGCACGCACAACGCGCTGGGGATCGCCAAAGCCAAGGGCGCACGGTTCTTGCTGGCGTCGACGTCCGAAGTGTACGGCGATCCGCTCGTGCATCCGCAACCTGAGTCGTACTGGGGCAACGTGAATCCCGTCGGTCCGCGCGGGGTGTACGACGAAGCCAAGCGATTCGCCGAAGCGTTGACGATGGCCTACCACCGCACCCACGCGTTGGACACGCGGATCGTTCGCATCTTCAACACGTTCGGCCCGCGGATGCGGCCGGACGATGGGCGCGTTGTCTCCAACTTCATCGCGCAGGCGTTAGCGGGTCGTCCCCTGACGATCTACGGCGACGGTTCGCAGACGCGCTCCTTCTGTTACGTTGACGACGAGGTCGAAGGGATCTTCCGCTTGTTCACCGGGGCCGACCCGGAGCCGATGAACATCGGGAATCCCCACGAGTTCACGGTCCGGCAGCTCGCCGAGATCGTACTGGCCGAGACGAAGAGCGCCTCGGTCATCGAGTACCATCCGCTTCCCGTGGACGATCCGAAGGTGCGTAAACCCGACATTTCCCGTGCCCGAGCGGTCATCGGATGGGAGCCTCAGGTCCAAGTGGCCGAGGGCGTGGCGCGCACCGTCGCCTGGTTCCGTGAGCGATTCCCCGCAGGAGTAGGCCTGTGATCGACCGGACAACGATTCCCGCTCGGCGGGGTACCATCCCCATGCCTGTACGTTCGCTCCTGCTGATCCTGTCCGGCGCGCTCGTGGGATGCACGCCGGTATTCAAGCCGGACAGCTTCGTCAGCAACACGGAGTTGTACGCGGCGGCCCTCCGTGAGCGTGCGGCGGGTCGTGAGGACAATGCGATCGCGGCGTTCGAGCGGTTGCAGATCCAGCTCGCGCCGAGCGATTCCCTCATGGTGCGGACGCACTATCAGTTGGGAGAGCTCCACGTCGAGAAGAAGGCCTGGTTGCTGGCGGGCCAAGCCTTCCTCAAGATCCCCGAGAACTATCCGGACGACCCGCTGGCCGACGATGCGTTGCTGGCGGCGGGGAACGCCTACGCCGAGCTGTGGCGTCGCCCAGACCTCGACCCCAAGTACGGGGTCGAGGCGTTGGCGGTCTATAATCTGCTGATCCGCTCCTACCCGTCCTCGAACAAGCTGACCGAGGCGGGAGCGGGTGCCGCGAAGATGCGGGAGCAACTGGCGCAGAAGGACGTCGGGATCGGCGACTACTATTTCCGTCGTCGCGCCTATGATTCGGCGCTCCTGTACTTCAATGCGGCCGTGACCAACTTCGCGGGCACCGACGGTGCGCGCGACGCCTTGGTCTACATGGTGAAGACGTACCGGGCGCTCGAGGCGCAGCACAAGGTGGACTACTCGCCCGACATCGCCGAGGCGTGCACCGCGCTGAAGACGGCGTATGCGGCGTCCCCGATCGTGGCGACCACCTGTCCGGATCGCCGCGTGCCCGCCGACACGGCGAAGTGATCCTGAAGCGTGCGCGTCGGCATCTTTGGCGGGACCTTCGATCCACCCCACGTGGGGCATCTCCTGGCCGCGTCCGACGCGCTTGAGGCGCTGGGGTTGGATGCGGTGCGGTTCGTTCCCAACGCCACCCAGCCCCTCAAGCCCCGTGACACCGACGGGGCGGGCCCGGCGGACCGGCTGGCGATGGTCCGGGCGCTGTGTGGCGAGGACCCCCGGCTGGTGGTCGACCCCTCTGAAGTGGAGCGAGGGGGATTATCTTACATGGTTGATACGGTTCGGGGGCTGCGTGAGCGGCTTCCGGGCGCGGCACTATTCCTGCTGTTAGGAGAGGACGCCGCGGCGACCCTGCCACAGTGGCGGGAGGCGGCGCGGCTTCCTGATTTGGCGGAGATCGTCGTGCTCACCCGCGAGACACCGGTCCCCGGTGTGGCGCTGGCCTGGCGTCGGATCCCCACGCGCCGGATCGATGTGTCGTCGACGGAGATCCGAGCGCGGGTGCGCGCGGGACTCCCGATCACTGGATTCGTGCCGGCGGCGGTGGCGGAACTCATCCGCGATCGTGGCTTGTACGCTCAAGGACTGGAATGATCAAGAAGCTGCTCGAAGGGGTGTTCGGCACACGCCACACCCGTGAACTGAAACGGATCCGCCCGATCCTCGCCGAGATCGCCGAGCAGAGCGAGCGCTTGGCCTCGGTGGATGACACGACGCTGCGCGCGCAGACCGACAAGTTCCGCGGCATCATCCGCGAGCGGACGGCCGACATCGAAAGGCGCATCGCGCAGCACAAGCAGGCCAAGCACGATGCCGCTGATGCCGCGGAGCGTGAGCAGCTCGACGTCGAGCTCAGCGGCGTGGATGGATTGGGTGGGCTCGAAGCCGAGCTGCGGACGGTCATCGCGCAGACGCTCGACGAGATCCTGCCCGAGGCGTTCGCCACGGTGCGCGAAGCGGCCACGCGGCTGGTGGGCACCGAGGTCCAGGTCACCGGGCATCCGCTCAAGTGGGACATGGTCCACTATGAGGTGCAGCTGATCGGTGGGATCCAGCTCCACCTGGGCCGTATCGCGGAGATGGGCACCGGCGAAGGGAAGACGCTGGTGGCCACGTTGCCGCTCTATCTGAATGCGCTGCCCGCGCGGGGCGCGCACCTCGTCACCGTCAACTCCTACTTGGCGCGTCGCGACTCGCAGTGGATGGGGCACCTGTACGGGTACCTCGGCCTCACCGTCGGCTGTCTCGACGATACGGAGCCCGGGACGCCCCAGCGCCGGGCCGCGTACCTCTGTGACATCACGTACGGCACGAACAACGAGTTCGGATTCGACTACCTGCGCGACAACATGGTCGTCGCGCTCGAGCAGCGCGTCCAGCGTCCGCACGCCTACGCGATCGTGGACGAAGTGGACTCCGTGCTCATCGACGAAGCGCGGACGCCGCTGATCATCTCCGGGCCGGTCGGCAATGATAACGACGGGATGTACCAAGCGCACAATCCGTCGGTGGCGCGGCTCGTGAAGTTGCAGTCGGACGCGTCGAACCAGCTGGTGGCGGAGGCCGAAGCGGCCCTCGATACGCAGGACGAGGATCGTGCTGCGCTCCTCCTGTTCAAGGCCCAGCTCGGCGCCCCCAAGAACAAGCGACTCCTCAAGCTCTATCAGGAGCGCGGCGTCAAGCAGCTCGTGCAGAAGATCGAGCTGCAGCACATCGCAGATCGGAAGTTGCCGGCCAACAAGCAGCAGTTCCGCGATCTCGAGGACGAGCTGTATTTCGTGCTCGACGAGCGTGGCCACTCGGTGCACCTTACGGACGCGGGCATCGAACTGCTCTCGCCGACGGACCACGATCAGTTCGTCCTGCCCGACCTGTCGCTCGAAGTGCACAAGCTCGATCAAGACGACACGCTCGAGCCCGCGGCCAAGCTGGCCAAGCGCCAGCAGCTGGAAGGCGAGTACGCCCGCAAGGCCGAGGCGCTCCACATCATCCATCAGCTCCTCCGCGCGCATGCGTTGTACGAGCGCGACGTGAACTATGTCGTGCAGGAAGGCCAAGTACTCATCGTCGATGAGTTCACGGGCCGCACGATGCCGGGGCGCCGCTGGTCCGAGGGCCTCCATCAGGCCGTCGAGGCCAAGGAAGCCGTGCAGGTGAAGGGCGAGACGCAGACGCTCGCGACCATCACCATCCAGAACTACTTCCGGATGTACGAGAAGCTCGGTGGCATGACGGGGACGGCCGAGACGGAAGAGACGGAGTTCCACCAGATCTACGGCTTGCACGTCGCGGTCATCCCGACCAACCGGCCCATCATCCGCGACGACCGGCAGGACTACATCTTCAAGACGCGGCGCGAGAAGTACAACGCGATCGTCGAGGAGACGCAGCGCTTGCACGCCCTCGGATATCCGGTGCTCGTGGGCACCGCGAACGTGGACGTGTCCGAGACGGTGTCGCGCATGTTCAAGCGCGCTGGCATCGCGCACAACGTGCTCAACGCCAAGTACCA
>JBEIVF010000102.1:0-6923 GCA_040374005.1 Gemmatimonadaceae bacterium
CCGACTCCATGCTCTACCACCGCACCTACGCGGCCGTGGTGGAGCGACTCACGAAGACGCACGGGTTCCCGCTCGACACCGTGGATCTCCGCTCGCTCGAGTACGTGCTCAGCACCTTCTACTACGCGGGCCCAGGGGTCACGTACTCCAGTGGCCAAGGCGGCGGGGGCTTCGGCGGGATGCGTGGTATGCCGAGCTACCTCGAGCTCATGATGCAGGACGATGGCACGGGGCTCGACCGGAGTTTCCTCGCCAACGAAGCCAACTATCAGACGTTGCGCGACTACCACGCACGCAATGCGATCATCCCGCTGGTCGGGAACTTCGCGGGGCCCTCAGCGCTCCGGCGCGTGGGCGACTATGTGCGCGCGCATCAGGCCGTCGTGAATGTGTTCTACTTGTCCAACGTGGAGCAGTATCTGTTCCAGCAGGGCGACGAGTGGTACCGGTTCTACACCAATGTCGGCACGCTCCCGCTCGATACCACGAGCACCTTCATCCGCTCCGTGACCAACCGCAACGGAGGCGGCTACGCGCGTTCGGGGACGTTGATGGCGCAGCTGTTGGCCTCGATGCCTGAGACCGTCCGCGCCTTCCAGGGTGGTCAGATCCAGTCGTATCTCGGGATCATTCTGATGTCGCGCTAGCCGCGAACGGGATCCACCACGTGGTGCCGCTCGCATCGCGCACGGCACCCGCGCGGATCCCGCTATCGAGGATCTCCATCGGCTCGTGCACGACGACGGCGCCTGCCTGCAGTGCGCGCGCGTAGGCCGCGGCGCCGTCCGTGAGCTGCAGGAACACCGCGCCGGTCCGGGCGGGCAGGTCCGCCGCCGGTTCGGACAACATCACGCGGGCCGTGCCGATCTGCACCTCGGCGTGGAGCACACTGCGATCGGCGCGGAGCACATGCTGCACCTCGCGGGCGCCGAACGCATCATGCAGGAACGTGATGAGCGCCGGCACGTTCGCGACCACGAGGAACGGGATCGCGATCTGATCGGGCGCGGGGCGCACGATGACGCGCGGCGGTGGCGGCGGCGGTGGGGGCAGGCGCGAGGCGGCGGGTTCGGCGGCGTCGCGCGGCGGATGCCGGTGGCGGTGCACCGCTTCCCAAATGCGCCCCGCGATGGCGCCGATCCCCATCCCTAGGATGCCGAGCAGGATGGAGCCGATGAATACGATCAACGAGAAGCGACCCATCGCCTCGACGAACAATCCGGCCTCGAAGCCGTACGCCAGCACGCGCCACGAGGCCGCGCCGACGATGAACCAGCCGAAGATGAAGAAGACGAGTCCCGTGACGTCCTTGATGGACGCGCGGCGGGACGAATAGAACTCGGACAGGGGAGTCTCTCCGCTAGAGCGGTGGGAGGGTGCGCAGGAAGGCGATCAGCTCGCCCTTCCAGATCGCGGGGAGGGAGTGCGTGCCGTGCCCGCGCGTGGCGGGCGTGATGGGCAACAGCACGTAGCGACCACGCTTCACGCGCGGCATCAGCTGTTCCATCAAGCCGAGTTCCGGCGGGTTCACGAGGTCGTCGGCCGAATTGATGGCCAGCACCGGTGCGGTGATCTTCTCCAAGTGCGGCGCCGGGTCGTAGTCGCGCGACGCCTCGAACTGGAACAAGAAGTCGTTGGCATCCGTCGCGGCGATGCGCTGCTGCATCCAGTTCGTGATGTACGTCTCGGCGCTGTCGCGCGTGGGGTACTGCCGCTGCTGTGTGAGTGGGCTCGACGTCATCATGAACAGCATGCTCAGTGCGGCGCGGAGTCCGGCGGGCGGCGCGGTGTAGCTGCCGTTCGCGTAGGCCGGATCGCCGCGGATGGCGTCGGCGACGATCTGCCGCATCATCCGGTTCCGTCCCGCGATCTGCGTCGGCACCGACGCGAGTGGCACGGCGCCATCGATGAAATCGGGGTACTTGGTGGCCCACACCCACGAGTGCATGCCGCCCATCGACGTGCCCATCACGAGCCGCAGGTGATTCACGCCGAGCCCCTCCGTGAGGAGGCGGTACTGCGCGGTGACCATGTCGTCGTAGCCGTACACGGGGAACGCACCCTTGAGCCCGTCGCTGGGCTTGCTGCTGCGTCCGGTGCCGATGCCATCGGGGAGGATCACATAGTGCGTGGCCGTGTCCAGCGGTTGGCCGGGACCGAACAGCTCGCCGGCGAAGCCGCGGCCGAGGAAGCCGCGCCCGTTGCCGGTGGTGCCGTGGAGGATCAGGACGGCGTTGCGCACGGTGCCGCTGGCATCGCGCCGGGGCTGGCCGGCGGTGATGTAGTGGATCCGGAGCTCGGGAAGGACAGCGCCGCTGGTGAAGCGGAAATCCTTCAGGACGAAGTCGGCTTCGCGGGGTACGGGGGTCGCCTGCGCCGCGAGGGGCGAGGCGAGGAGCGCGAGAGCGAGGGCGAAACGCGGGGGTCGGAGCATCGCGGCGGGGGAGGGGGACCTCGTGAAGTTACCCTCGGGGCGGCCGATGGCGAGCCGCGCCGTGGAACCACGGGCATTATCTTTCGTACATAGTGACTATGCCCTTGGTCCCCGCACTCCGTCGGCGCCTCGCGCCGCTCACCGCCCTCGTGCTGCTGGCCCTCGGGGCCGCGCCCGGGGCGGCCCAGTCGCCGCCGCATCACGCGGCCGACGCCACGTTCATGCGCGGCATGATCGGTCACCACGCGCAGGCCGTGCTCATGACGTCGTTGGTCGCGGACCGGACCGACAACGCCAGTCTTCGCTTGTTGGCCGAGCGCATCACGGTGTCGCAGACCGACGAGATCGCGTGGATGGAGCGGTGGCTCAAGGATCGGAAGGAGCCGTTGCCCGACCCACACGCGCATCATCAGCCCGGCCACCCCCCGATGGCGGGCATGCTGACCGACGCGCAGGTGGCGGAGTTGACCGCCGCGCGTGCGGCCCGCTTCGATCGGTTGTTCTTGCAGTTCATGATCCAGCATCACGAAGGAGCACTCGTGATGGTGGCGGAGTTGAAGGCCGTATCCGGCGCTGGTCAGGAACCAGCGACGGCGATGTTCGCATCCGAGGTCGACTCTGACCAGCGGATGGAGATCGCGCGGATGCGCGCGATGTTGAAGGCTACCCCAGACCGAGAGTGAGTATGCACGTGAGCACGTTGGCGCGGTCGCTGTGCGCGGCCGCCTCGATCATCGCGGCCACGACGGCCGTTGCGCAGGATCCCCGCGTGGGCCTCAAGGGCGGGTTCATGGACGCCGCGTCTTCCATCAAGAACCTCGAGCTCGTCGCCAGCCGTCCGCGGCCGGAAGGGTTGTACAACCCGAGCAACCTCGGCGACATCTTCTACGCCAACACGGATTTCGCGTTCAAGGGGAACCATGTGTTCCTCGGCAACTTCGCAGGTTTCCAAGTCTTCGATGTGAGCACCCCGGCCAACCCGGTGCTCCGCAAGGCGTTCGTCTGCCCGGGCGGTCAGGGCGACGTGTCGGTGTACGGCAACCTGCTGTTCATGTCGGTCGAGATGCCGAACGGTCGGGTGGACTGCGGCACGACGATGCCAGCGGGCCGCGCGTCGGCCGAGCGCTTCCTCGGTGTCCGCATCTTCGACATCAGCGACCTCGATGCGATCAAGCAAGTCGCGGCCGTCCAGACCTGCCGCGGCTCGCACACGCACACGTTGGTCCCCAAGCCTGGCGACGCGAGCAAGATCTACGTGTACGTGCAGGGCACCAGCGGCGTGCGTCCCGCGGAGGAGCTCGCGGGGTGCGTCGCGGCGGCCACGGATACCAACACGGCCTTGTTCCGCATCGAGATCATCGAGGTGCCGCTCGCGGCGCCGCAGGATGCGCGCATCGTGAACATGCCGCGGATCTTCGCTGATCGCGCCTCGGGCAACATCGCAGGCCTCTACGCTGGTGGGTCACACGGCGAGGGCTTTCAGAACTCGGCGCAGACCAACCAGTGCCACGACATCACGGTGTACGCCGAGATCGGGCTCGCCGCGGGTGCGTGCTCGGGCAACGGCATCCTGCTGGACATCAAGGATCCCGCCAACCCGGTGCGCATCGATGAAGTGCTGGACAAGAACTTCGCGTACTGGCATTCGGCGACGTTCAACAACGCCGGCACCCGCGTGTTGTTCACCGACGAGTGGGGTGGCGGCACGTCGCCGCGGTGCCGCGTGACCGACAAGCCGGAGTGGGGTGCCAACGCGTACTTCGATCTCGGGGCTGATCGGAAGCTGACGTTCAAGAATTACTGGAAGATCCCCGCCGCGCAGACGCCGCAGGAGAACTGTGTCGCGCACAATGGCTCGCTCATCCCCGTGCCTGGGCGTGATCTGTTCGTGCAGGCGTGGTACCAGGGTGGCCTGACCATCACCGACTTCACCGATCCGTCGAACGTGCGCGAGATCGCCCACTTCGATCGTGGGGCCATGAGCGACAGCGCGCTGTTCCTCGGCGGCTACTGGTCGGCGTATTGGTACAACGGCCACATCTACGGCAGCGAGATCGGCCGCGGGCTCGACATCCTCAAGCTCACGCCGAGCGATCAGTTGTCGGCCAACGAGATCGAGGCGGCGCTGTTGGTGCAGCAGGAGACGTTCAACCCGCAGATGCAGACGACGATCGTGTGGCCGGCGCATCCGGCGGTGGCCAAGGCGTATCTCGATCAGCTGGCGCGCGGGACGACGGTGCCGGCCGCCGATATCGCCGCGATGCGCCAGGCGCTCGCAGCAGCCGAAGCGGCCACGGGCAACGCCAAGCGCCAGGGCTTCAATCGGTTGGCGGCGCAGGCCACGCAGCGGGCTGGCCGGTCGACGGGTGCTGATGCCGATCGTCTACGCGGCATGGCGGAGACGTTGCGCGCCTTGGGGGCGGCGCGGTAAGCGCGGCGACCCGCGACACTCGGCCCCAGTGGCAAGCGGGAGACCCTTTCACCACGAGGAACGGCGTGCGACGTTCCTAGGGCAAGCTGCTCGCGGACCCTCCCCGTTCCTCTCAGATCCCATGCCCTCATTCCGCTTCGTGCTGGCCGCTCTCGCGACCGTTGCCCCCATGGCAACGGCGCAGCGGGTGGCGCTCGACTTCACCAACGGCCAGGCGCAGATCGTGCCGGCGTTCACCGATTCGGCGCAGTGGATCCGCCAGCGGTTGTGGGTGGAGACCTCCTTCGACACCGATGGTGATGGGAAGCCAGATCGCGTGCACGTGGACGTGACGCGGCCGCGGCAGACCGCGACGGAAGGGCTCAAGGTGGCGACCATCTATGAGACCAGCCCGTATTACGCGGGGACGTCGGGGCCGCGGCAGCACTTGTGGGATGTGAAGCAGGAAGTCGGGGCGCCGCCGCCACCGCGGACATCGCAGCCGGAACCCCGGTATCAGCCCGATCGCACGCGCATCTCCAACTCGCTGGTGGCCACGTGGGTGCCGCGTGGCTTCGCGGTGGTGCACTCGGAGTCGCCGGGGACGGGGCTCTCGCAGGGCTGCCCCACGGTGGGCGGTGCCAATGAGTCCTTGGCGCCCAAGGCCGTGATCGATTGGCTCAACGGCCGCGCCAAGGGCTACACGGCGCCCGTGGGCGGCGACGAAGTCCGCGCTGACTGGTCCACGGGCAAAGTCGGCATGACGGGGACATCGTACAACGGCACGCTGCCGCTCGCGGCGGCGACCACGGGCGTGGATGGCCTTGCGGCGATCATCCCCGTGGCGCCCAACACGTCGTACTACCACTACTACCGCTCCAACGGATTGGTGCGCCATCCGGGCGGCTGGTTGGGCGAGGACATCGACTTCCTGTTCGACTACATCCACAGCGGTGATCCGGCGACGCGCGCGTATTGCCAGCGCACCATCCGTGACGGCGAGTATGTCCGCGGTCGTGATCGGCAGACGGGCGACTGGAACGAGTTCTGGGCGGGGCGCGATTACTTGCCGGCCACGGCCAACGTGAAGGCCGCGACGTTGATGGCCCATGCGTTCAACGATTGGAACGTGATGCCCGAGCACAGCGTGCGCATCGTCGAGGTGCTGAAGCAGCGGGGCGTGCCGGTGCAGGTGTACTTCCATCAGGGTGGGCACGGCGGGAATCCGCCGCTCGAGATGATGAACAAGTGGTTCACGCGCTATCTGTACGATGTGCCCAATGGCGTGGAGAACGACCCCAAGGCGTTCATCGTGCGTGAGGGTGCGCCGCAGATGGAGCCCACGCCGTATGCCGACTACCCGAACCCGGGCGCATCCGATGTAACGCTGCATCTCTTGCGCGGTGGCCGCACGGCGGGCGCGCTGTCGATCGATGATCGGGCGGAGCAGGGACGCGAGACGCTCATCGACAACGTGGAGCTCTCGGGCGGCGCGTTGGCGGCACTCGCCGAGTCGCCGCACCGGTTGATCTACGCCTCCAATGAGCTGAGCGAGGCGATCCATCTCTCCGGCACGGCGCGCATCACGATCCGTGTGGGCGCGAGCAAGCCGGCGGCCAATCTCTCGGTGTGGTTGGTCGCGCTGCCGTGGGAGCCGGGCGCCAACGCCAGCGCCACCGAACGGGTGAATGTGATCACGCGCGGGTGGGCCGATCCGCAGAACGATCAGTCGCTCTCGCGCGGCACGCCGCTGCGGCTGGGCGAGCTCCGGACGCTCACGTTCGCGCTGCAGCCCGACGATCAGATCATCCCGGCCGGCAAGCGCATCGCGTTGCTGGTGATGTCGAGCGATCGGGACTTCACCCTGTGGCCCGCGCCGGGCACCGAGCTGACGCTCGACGTGGACGGGACCTCGCTGACATTGCCCGTGGTCGGTGGCGCCGAGGCGTGGCGACGCGCGACGGCGCGGCGCTAACGGCCCCGAGCACGAAGAAGCCCCCCCACGCGATCGCGGGGGGGGGCTTGATAGGTGGGGAACGCGAAACGTTTAACACGCCCGGTACCGCCCCGCGACGATCA
>JBEIVF010000311.1:0-1700 GCA_040374005.1 Gemmatimonadaceae bacterium
CCTGGTGGCCGGTGGGGCGGCCGTGGTGGCCCTCCCGATCGGGCTCGCCAGCGCGATCTACTTGAGCGAGTATGCCAACGACCGGGTGCGTCGGGTGCTCAAGCCGGTGCTCGAGGTGCTCGCGGGAATTCCGACGGTCGTGTACGGGTTCTTCGCGCTGCTGTACGTGACGCCGTTGCTCCGGATGCTCTGGCCCGACGCCGACATCTTCAATGCGGCCAGTGCGTGCATCGTGATGGGCATCATGATCATCCCGCTGGTGTCGTCGCTCTCCGAGGACGCGATGAGCGCGGTGCCGCGGGCGTTGCGTGAGGGCGCGTACGCGTTGGGCGCGACCAAGTTCGAAGTGGCGACCCGCACGGTGGTCCCGGCCGCCTTGTCCGGCATCATCGCCTCGTTCTTGCTCGCGATCTCCCGCGCGATCGGCGAGACGATGATCGTGACCATCGCGGCCGGTGCCACGCCGCAGATGACGTTGAACCCGCTGCGGAGTGTGCAGACGATGACGGCGTACATCGCGCAGACGAGCATGGGCGAGTTGCCGCACGGCACCGTGGAGTACCGCACGATCTTCGCCGTCGGGCTCACGCTGTTCACCATCACGCTCATCGTGAACATCATCAGCGGCATGGTCCTGCGCCGGTTCCGTGAGGTGTACGAATGACCGAGGGGCTCGAACCCGGCATCGCACCGGCGCATGCGGCCGTGCAGCGTGATCCGTCGCGCTTCCGCCCGCAGTTGGAGCATCGGCGCCGCGTGGCCTCGGTGTTCGCGCTGGTGTGCTTGGCGGCGACCCTCGTCGGCATCGTCGTGTTGGCGATGCTCCTCATCGACATCTTCTCGTCGGGCGCGAGCCGTCTGAGTTTCGACTTCTTGCAGGGCTTCCCGTCGCGCAACCCGGATCGCGCCGGCATCGCTCCCGCGCTCGCGGGATCGGCGTGGGTGCTGCTGTTGACGGCGCTCATCGCCTTCCCGCTCGGGGTGGGCACCGCGATCTGGCTCGAGGAGTACGCGCCCAACAATCGCTGGAAGCGGATGATCGAGATGAACATCTCGAACCTCGCCGGCGTCCCGTCCATCGTGTACGGCATCCTCGGGCTCACGCTGTTCGTGCGCGTGGCCTCGCTGGGGCGCTCGCTGCTCGCGGCGGCCCTCACGTTGGCCTTGCTCATCCTGCCGGTGATCATCATCGCGTCGCAGGAGGCCATCAAGGCCGTGCCGCGCTCGCTGCGCCTCGGCGCGTACGCGCTGGGGGCGACGCGGTGGGAGACGATCCGGCACCAGATCTTTCCGATGGCGCTCCCGGGCATCATGACGGGCACCATCCTCGCCCTGTCGCGCGCGATCGGCGAAGCGGCGCCCGTCATCATCGTCGGCGCGCTCGGCTTCGTGACCTTCGTGCCGCGAAGCCCGATGGACCAGTACACCGTGCTTCCCTTCCAGATCTTCAATTGGGTCTCGCGTCCGCAGGTGGCCTACCACGAGGTCGCTGCGGCGGCGTCGATCATCCTGCTCGTGTTGCTCCTCAGCATGAGCGGGGTCGCCATCTGGCTGCGCAACAAGTACACCCGGCGGAGTTGAGCAGCATGACTGACGCGATCCTCGTTCCCCCAGCGCCCATTGAACTCGAGGCGCGCAATCTCTCCGTGTTGTACGGGGAGTCGCGCGCGCTCAAGCATGTGTCGCTGAGCATCCCTGAC
>JBEIVF010000312.1:0-1663 GCA_040374005.1 Gemmatimonadaceae bacterium
AGGTCGTCGCGCGACATGCCCGGCTTGCGGGCGATGCCGGCCGTGATCACGACGATGTCGGAGTTCGCCGTCTCGTCATAGCCATTCGTGCCGATGACACGCGAGTCGAACCCTTCGATGGGGGCCGACTGCCACTGATCGAGGCCCTTCCCCTGCGGGATGCCTTCCGCGACGTCGACCATCACGACGGTACGGGCCAGTTCCTTCTCGGCGATGCGCTGCGCGGTGGTCGCGCCGACATTGCCAGCGCCTACGACGGTGATCTTGCGGACCATTTCAGATCGGATCGGTGAGGGTGGGGCGATAACTACCCCGAAAGGTAGTGAGGTGACCGAAGGCGAGGAACCGGCTCAGCCACCGACTTGAGAGAGCGCGCGCAGACCGCCGATCTGCATCTGGAGTAGCGCGTGCTCCTTCGGTTTCTCGGCCAGCGCCTTCACGAACCAGGGCTCGAGGGGCTCGCCCGCGCGCAACGGTGCGCGGAGGTCCACCTCGTGATCCCCGAACAAACACGTCCGCAATCGGCCATCGGCCGTGAGGCGCACCCGATTGCAGCTCCCGCAGTACGTGTGCGTCATCGGCGTGATCACGCCGATCGATCCGGCCGCGCCCGCGAGTTGGTAGTAGGCGGCGGGGCCGTTCCCGCGCGCCGGACCCGCCACCGGCGCTAGTGCGCCCAGCGTGGCCACCCGCGCGAGGATCTCGTCGCTGGGCACCACGTGGTCCATCGTCAGCTCGCGCAGGTCGCCCACCGGCATCAGCTCGATGAATCGGACGTGCCACGGATGGTCACGCGTCAGCGCCGCGAACTCCACGACCTCGTCATCGTTCACACCGCGCATGACCACCACATTGATCTTCACCGGGCCCAATCCAGCATCGGACGCCGCCCGCGCCGCCGTCACGGGGTCGAACCCGAGGTCACGCCGCGCGATCTCCACGATGCGCTCGGCATGCAGGGAGTCGGCCGAGATGTTCACGCGATCGAGCCCCGCCTCCTTCAACGCGACGGCCATCGTGGGGAGCTTCACACCGTTGGTCGAGAGCGCGATGTCCTCGATGCCAGGGACCGCCCGCAGCATCGCGATCAGGCGCGTGAGGTCGGGCCGGATGGTGGGTTCCCCGCCCGTGATCCGCAACCGCCGCAAGCCCAGGGGGGCCAACTGCGAGACGACCTCGGCGATCTCCTCGTACGAGAGGATGTCGGCCTTCGGCAACCACGGCAGCCCCTCGGCCGGCATGCAATACACACAGCGGAAGTTGCACCGGTCCGTGACCGAAATGCGCAGATACTCGATGCTCCGGCCGAACTGGTCCTTCATCGCGTCACCTCCACCCATTCGGCATCGCCGGTGGTGTAGTGCTCGCGCTTCCAGATCGGGACGCGCTGCTTCAGCTCCTCGATCACGAAGCGACACGCGTCGAACGCCGGCCCGCGGTGCGGATGGGCGGCGGCCACGACCACCGCGGCGTCGCCCAAGGCGAGCGCACCGATCCGATGTTCGCAGGCCACTGCCGCGCCAGGCCACCGGGCCTCGGCGTCCTGCACGATCGCGGTGAGCTCACGGATGGCCATCGCGCCGTACGCGCGATAGTCGAGCGCCTCCACCGCGCGGCCGTCGTTGAGATCACGCACGGTCCCGACGAAGAGCACACTGCCGCC
>JBEIVF010000004.1:0-29083 GCA_040374005.1 Gemmatimonadaceae bacterium
ACTGGCGTGGTCGCTCTCGGAGCGCGACCAACATGGAGCGAGCAGGATCAAGGGCGTGGACTGGACACTCATGCGGCGGATGGCGGACACATCGCTTCGCATCGCGCTGCAGCTCGCGCCGGATGACCCCAAGATCGCGATGGCCCTCGGGCAGTTGCACATCGCGTCGGGATTGATCACGACGCGGATCCAGTCGTACGGAATGTTCGAGACGGCGCTCGAAGTGGGCCGGTCCTCCGGCGACCCCGAGCTGATCTCGGAAGCCGCCATCGAGGTGGGCCGCGTCCACTGGCGGCGCTACGAGCCCGTGTCACATCGTCCCTTCGAGGCCGAAGTGTTCATGGAGGCGCGCGCGCTCGCGCAGAACCTCGCCCGCGACACCCTCGGCGGGCGGAGCCGCGTCTGGGATCCCGACACGGCGACGCGGCGGCAGCGGTTCACGCGGCAGGCCCTCCAGTTAGCGCGCGACTCCATCGATCGGATCACCAAGCGCCCCGAGGCGGGCTTCGCCGGCGAGGCCGACTTCATCCGCGCCGAGCAGTACTTCCGCGAAGCGTACAACGTGATGCCGTTCAAGCTGCGGACGTTCCGGCATCTGGCGATGCTGCTCGCCGAACGGGAACGCTGGACCGAGTTGCGCACGCTGGCGCGGGATCAACTCAACAAGGACCTGACCAATAGTTGGGCCTGGATGTCCATGGGGCTCGCGTCGCACCGCATGGGTGACGATCGGATGGCGACCCTCGCCTTCGACAGCGCCTTGGTGATGATGCCGCCCGGCGAACGGGCGCGCCTCGACAACTTCGAGCGCTTGACCCGACCGCTCGCCGCCGAGCAACGCGCGGGATGGACCGACAGCACCCGCGCGGCGTACGCCAACACGTTCTGGCGCGCGCTCGATCCGCTGTGGGCGCGTGATGAGGAACAGCCGCGCACCGAGTTCCTCGCCCGCGTGGCCTACGCCGAGCTCCGGTGGACCGTGGACGAGATGTTGGCCCGTGGTGCGGACACGGACCGTGGCGAGATCCATATCCGCTACGGGCCACCCGACGTGATCGTCACGGACGAGACGCGCACGGCGTGGGCCTACGACTACGCGAATCTCAGCTTCACGTTCATCGGCATGCCGACGTTCGGTACGTCGTACCATGCGGCGCCCTGGGGTGTGGCGCAGGTCGTCGATTCGGCACCGTCGTACTGGAACAACATCAACTCGGCGCGCATCGACTCCATCCCGGTGGGCATCACGCGGTTCCGCGCCGGACGTGACTCGGCGGACGTGGTGATGACCGCATGGCCCGACATCGAGCGGATCGGCGCTGCGGCCGACTTGATCACGCCCGTGCGGTCCGACGCGTGGCTGCTGTATCCCAATCTGGTGCCCATCTGGCACGACTCGGTACCAGTGGCGCGTGCAGGGTCGCGGCTGTGGCGCCACCAGCTGCCGGCGGGCGAGTACTTGTTCCGTACGGAGGCCGTGGCCGGGGCCTCGCGCATCGCGGGGCGCGCGTTCGCGCCGGTGCGCATCGTCAACGAGCCGGACGGCTTCACCCTGCGCGGGTTCGGACTCAGTGATCTGCTGCTCGCGCAGCAACCTGGTCCGGTGGCCACGGCGGACCGCTGGCACCAGCTGGGCGTAACGCCCATCGCCCCGCGCATCCCCGGTGGCACCTTCGCGCTGATCTGGGAGACGTATGACTTGGCCGAGCGTGATGGCGAAGCGTCGTTCGAGATCCGGATCAGCATCCGCCCGCTGCAGAGCGGATTCCAGCGCATCTACGCCAACACCATCGGCGCCGTGCGCGGCCTCGTCGGTGTGGAGCAGCTCGAAGGACGCGTCGAGATCCGCTTCGCCCGCAATGTGGCGCACCGCGATGTCATTGTGGAGCAGTACGGCTTGGACCTGAGTGAGAATGCCCCCGGGGTGTACGAGATGATCGTGGAGGTGCGCGACCGGTTCAGCGACCGGACCACGCGGCGGACGACGACGTTCATCCTCCCCGACTGACGGCGGTCGCTAGCTTTCGCGGGATGTCCGGCTTCTCGTTCACGCTCGAGCACACGGAAGGCTCCGCCCGCGCGGGGACCTTCCACACGCCGCACGGGCCCGTCACGACGCCCTGCTTCATGCCCGTGGGCACGCAGGGCACCGTGAAGGGACTCGACCCGGATGATCTCACGGGCGCCGGCGCGTCGATGATCCTCGCCAATGCGTACCATCTGCATCTGCGGCCCGGCGAGGAGACGGTGCGCGCCCTCGGCGGCTTGCACGAGTTCATGCGCTGGGATGGCCCGATCCTCACGGATTCGGGCGGGTTCCAGGTGTTCTCGCTCGAAGGGCTCCGCAAGGTGACGGAAGAGGGCGTGGTGTTCCGCTCGCACCTCGACGGCTCAGAGCGGAACTTCACCCCCGAGTCGGTGATGCGGCTGGAGCGGACGCTGGGCGCGGACGTCATCATGCAGTTCGACCATGTGATCCCCGGGCAGTCGTCGTTCGCCGATGCCTCGGAGGCGAGCGAGCGATCGCTGCGCTGGTTGGTGCGCTGCCGCGATGAGTTCGCGCGGCTGACGGCTGAGTCGGCGTTGCCGGCGCAGGCGTTGTTCCCGATCGTGCAGGGCGGGATCCATCCGGCCCTCCGGCAACAGGCAGCGCGGGCCGTGCGCGGCATCGATGCGTGGGAGGGTTACGCCATCGGCGGGCTCTCGGTGGGCGAGGAGAAGCCGGCGATGTACGAGATGATCGCCACCTGCGACGCCGAGCTGCCGACCGATCGACCACGCTATTTGATGGGCGTGGGGTTCCCCGAGGATCTCGTGGAGGGCGTGGCGCGGGGCGTGGACCTCTTCGACTGCGTGGCCCCCACACGGATGGGCCGTACCGGCGCGGTGTTCAGCCGCGACGGGCGCCTCAACCTCAAGAATGCCCAGTGGCGGCTGGACCGGCGCCCCATCGACCCGGAGTGCGACTGCCGGACGTGCCAGCGGTTCGACCGGGCCTACCTGCGGCACCTGTTCGTGAGCGAGGAGTTGCTCGGATTCCGCCTGATGAGCCTGCACAATGTACATTTCTTGATCGGGCTGATGCATGAGGCCCGCACCGCGCTGGCCGCTGGCACCTTCGCCAGTTGGAGCGCTGACTGGTTGACCCGCTACCGGGCCAACGCCCGCCCAACGCTATGAGCTTCACGCACATCTTCGCCCAAGCAGCTGCTCCTGCCGGTGGCCCCGGCATGGGTGCCTTCCTGTTCCAGATCGCCGCCATCATCGGCATCTTCTACTTCGTCCTCATCCGCCCGCAGCAGAAGGAGCGGAAGCGGCACGAAGAGGCGCTCAAGGCGCTCAAGAAGGGCGATCGCATCGTGACGGCCGGCGGCCTCGTCGGCGAGATCGTGCACATGCCGTCCGTATTGGACGACAAGGTGAACATGGACGACCAGATCACAGTGAAGTCGGGCGAGTCCAAGCTGATCGTCGAGCGCGGCCGGATCGCGCGAGTGGTCGTCCCGACGCCGTGATCCTCCCGATCCGCGTCCTCGGCGATCCGGTCCTCCGGCGCCGAGCCACTCCGGTGGCGGCGATCACCGACGATGTGCGTCGACTCGCGGACAACATGTTCGAGACGATGTACATGGCCAAGGGCATCGGCCTCGCGGCGCCACAAGTCGGCGTGAGCGCGCGATTGTTCGTGGTGGATGTGGATGGCGCGAAGTATGCGTTCATCAATCCCGAACTCGTGAGCACGGCCGGCGACATCGTCACGAGCGAGGAGGGCTGTCTCTCGATCCCCGAGATCTTCGCCGATGTGGCTCGCCCTCACGAGGTGACGATGCACGGCACGTCGCTCGAGGGGGAGCCGATCTCGCTGACGGCGACCGAGCTGCTCGGCCGCTGCCTGCAGCACGAGTTCGATCATCTCGAGGGCAAGCTGTTCCCCGATCATCTCTCGTTCCTCAAGCGTCGTCGCGCCATGAACGAGTGGGGCCGCCTGGAGAAGGAATTCCCGGGCTACGTGCGCATCCTCGGACCGGGTGACCCGGGCGATCCGGACCATCCCGACCGCGAGCGACTCTGATGCGCGTCCTCTTCTGGGGGACGCCCGAGTTCGCCGCCGCGCCCCTCCGGGCGCTGCTGGGCGAGGGCTTCGATGTGGTGGGCGTGATCACGCAGCCCGATAAGCCGCACGGACGTTCGCGCTCCACACTGGTCGCGCCACCGGTGAAAGAGGTCGCGATCACCGAGGGCATCCCGTGCTTCCAACCGGAACGGCCCCGCGGCGAGGAGTTCCTCGAGACGCTGCGGCGCCTGGAGCCGGACATCTCGGTGGTGGTGGCCTATGGTCACATCTTGAAGCCCGAGGTGATCGCCCTCCCGCCCATGGGGACGCTGAACATCCATGCGTCGTTGTTGCCACTCCTGCGCGGCGCGGCGCCGATCCAAGCGGCCATCCGCGATGGGCACCCGGAGACCGGCGTCACGATCATGCAGATGGTCCAGGAGTTGGATGCAGGGCCGGTCCTGCTGCAGCGGCGCGTGCCGATCCTCCCCGATGAGACGTACGGGGAGTTGCAGGTGCGCTTGGCGGAGTTGGGCGCCGAAGCGCTGATCGAAGCGCTCGCGTTGCTCGATGCCGACGCGATCACGCCGACGCCGCAGGATGATGCCGCGGCCACATACGCGGGCAAGATCACGCGCGAGGGCGCGCGCATCACGTGGTCACAGTCGGCTGAGGACGTGGCGCGCGAGATCCGCGGGTACGACCCCAAGCCCGGCGCGTGGACGACGGTGCGCGGCACCGAAGCCCGGCTGTTCGGCGCGCGCGTGGTGCCGGGGCGCGAAGGACCGGCCGGCGAGATCCTCGAGATCGGCCGCACGGGGATGGTCGTCGGCACGGGCGAGGGCGCGGTGCTCGTCGTCGTCGTGCAGCTCGCCGGGAAGAAGCGTTTGTCGCCGCAGGAGTTGGCGGCGGGTCGTCAGATCGCCGTGGGCGACGTCTTGGTGTGACCGCGGTGTCGTACACGTTGTTCGCAGTAGGATCACGGATTCCACCATTCTCCTCATGAGTTCCCCGATGCGATTCGCTACCCTCCTCTCGCTCTCCTGCCTCGCGGCGGCCCCTCTCGCTGCGCAGGCCACCGGCTACCGCGCCGCGCCCAGCACGCGGGCCACGACGGAAGTCTCCCTGACCCTCGCCGACACTGCCGCGCAGCGGGTCGCCGGGAAGCCGGCGGTCATCAGCATCGATTACGGGCAGCCGCATCTGCGGGGCCGTCGGATCAACACGGACGCGCTCGTCCCGATGGGCACGGTGTGGCGCCTCGGCGCCAACAACGCGACGTTGCTCACGACCGACGTCGATCTCACCATCGGCGGCAAGATGATCCCCAAGGGGCGCTACGTGATGCAGGCGCTCCCCGAGTCCACCGGCTGGACGTTGATCTTGCAGGCCGAGACCACCGGTGCCGCGAACATCATGGTGATGACGCACGATCCCGCCAAGGACTTCGCGCGGATCCCGCTCACGGCCAGCAGCGTGGCTGATGCGCAGGAGAGCCTGACGATCGCCCTCGTGCCCTCAACGGCCGACGGGAACGCGCGCGGCGTGTTGCAGATCGCGTGGGATCGCACCCGCCTCTCGGCGGAGTGGGCGACGCGGTAGTCGCCCCAGCGAGCAGTCGCTAGCGATCAGCGGGAGCGATGACCGGACGGTCGCTCCCGCTCCACTGCTGGAAGGACCCGTCGAACACGCGAGCGTCGAACCCCGCCTCGCGCGCGGCGAACCAGACGAGCGAAGCCTGCTGCCCGATGTGGCAGTACACGATGACGCGATCGGTCTCGCGAATGCCGGCGGCGAGGAACAGGGCTTTCAGCTCGGCCGGTGCGAGCATCGTGCCCGCCGCACTGACCGACGTGAGGGGGACGTTCACCGCCGTCGGGATGTGCCCGGGACGCGGGTAGCCGCCCCCCTGCCCCGCGTAGAACGAAGGGAGTCGCGCATCGACGATCGCCACGCGCGGATCCTCTACGGCGGCAGCGACATCGGTGATCACGGCGATCCGCGTGGAATCGCGTTGCACCTTGAGCGGCGCCGTCGATGGCGTCAGCGGCAGGGCGGCGCCGGTATCCACCGCGAACCCGGCGGCACGCCAGCCCGCGAGCCCACCATCCAACAACGCAACGCGAGCGCCGAAGCCCATCACTTCGAGCGTGAAAAGGACGCGCGTACTCATCTGCAGCGTGTCCGTGGCGGGGACGATCACGATGCGACTGGCGTCCGTGATGCCGACCTGCCGCGCCCACGCAGTGAGGCGCTCGGTGGAGGGCACTTCGAGGAACAGCGGCGACTCCTCGCGCGTCGTGCCGATGTCGGTGAGCGTCACCGCACGTGCGCCGGGGATGTGCCCCGCGGCGAACTGGGCCGGCGAGCCCACCTGCAGGATGACGAGGTCGGCGGCCGAGCGCGTGGCGGCGAGCGCGGCGGGCGTGACGCGGCGTGATGCGGACGCGAGGTCTTGCGCGCGCATCACCGGAGCGATGAGTGCGAGGAGGAGTGCAGCGCGTGTGATCATGCGGTGGAATCTAGAGGACGTTGGCCGGCCGCGTAGCCTCAGGGGCTGGGCAGGGCGATCGCCTCCGCGGCCGCGAACCATTCCACCCCGGTGCCCTCCCACGGGGGGAACACGCCCGGGAGCAGATCGTCGAGGGGTCGCATCACGAAGCCCCGCGTCCACATGCGCGGATGCGGCAGCGTGAGCTCCGGCCGCTCGATGATCGCGTCCCCCACCATCAGCAGATCGATGTCCACTGTGCGCGGCTCGTACCCCGGACCGCCAGTGCGGCCCAACGCGACTTCGATACCCGCGGTGAGCCACCGGAGGTCGAGCGGCGTGATCGCGACCTGGAGCTCGACGACCGCGTTGAGGAAGGCGGGTTGATCCACCCGTACTTCCCCATCGGCCCCGAGCGGCGCCGTCTCGTACACGGGCGACACGCGCAGCACCTGCACGCCGGGCACGCCGTCGGCCACGTGGCGCGCGCCGGCCTCGTGCAACGCCTGCACGACCTGACGCAGCAGGCGCAGTCGATCGCCGAGATTGCTGCCGAGCGAGAGGTAAGCCCGCGTCACGATCGACTCCGCGTGATCTCGACGGCCACGTTGGTGAACGGCACCGTGATGGGCGCGTCAGGCTTGGCCACACGGACCCACACCACCTGCACCGCCGTCGTGGCCAACACACGCGCAGCGATGCGCTCGGCCAGCGTCTCGATCAACTGCACCGACTCGCCTTCGATGACGTCGCGGATCACGAACGCCACCGCGCCGTAGTCGATGGTCAGCCGGAGGTCGTCGGTGGTCCCCGCGGCGCGCACGTCACAGTGCAAGGCCACATCGACGACGAAGGACTGCTCGCGCGTCCGTTCTTCGGCGAACACGCCATGCCGCCCCATGATGCGCACCCCATCGAGCCGGATCGTATCCATGGTCACCCTCCCGCCGCGAGCACGGCGTCCGCCATGCGCGCCACGCGCACCATCGCCTGCACATCGTGCACGCGCACGATGCTGGCCCCGAACGCGATGCCCAGCGCCACGGTGGCGGCGGTGCCTTCGAGACGATCGTCGGGGGTCGTCCCCGTGAGCACGTGGCTGATCATCGACTTGCGCGACGTGCCGATCAGGATGCGCTGCCGCAGGTCCGTGAGCTCGTGCAATCGCCGCAGGAGCTCAAGGTTCTGCGCGGGAGTCTTCCCGAACCCGAACCCCGGGTCCACGATGACGTGCGTACGTGGGATGCCCGCGCGTTCGGCGATCGCGAGGGACCGCTCGAGGAACGCACGCACATCACCGACGATGTCGGTGTACTCGTGCCCACGTTGGTTGTGCATCACGACCACGTGGGCGCCGGCCGCGGCGACCACGTCGGCCATGGCCGCGTCGCCCTGCAAGCCCCACTGATCGTTGACGATGGTCGCGCCCCGCGCCAACGCGGCCTGCGCGACCACGGCCTTGGTGGTGTCGATGGACAGCGGCACGGGCGGCGTGCCACCGAACGCCTCGATCACCGGCACCACGCGCGCCAGTTCCTCGGCCTCGGACACCGCGGCATGCCCCGGTCGCGTGGACTCGCCGCCGAGATCGATCCAGTCGGCGCCCTCGGCGACCATCGCGTGCGCGCGCGCGACGGCGGCCTCGACGCCACGGAACTGGCCGCCGTCAGAGAACGAGTCGGGGGTGACGTTGAGGATGCCGGCGACGAGCGTCAACAGAGGCGGGGCGATGATGGACGTGGCCCACCGGGCCGCGCTGTAACTTACACGCCGCGTGAGCACTGCACCCTTCGTCGTCCTCGATTTCCCTCCGGCGCCCGGGCAGCCACCCCAACGGTGGCGCTTCAGCGTGCCGCACGCGGTGCTGGTGGCCCACACCCTCGCCGAAGTGCGCGAGGTGCTGGCGGCCGTGGACACGCACACCGCGGCCGGACGGCACGCGGTCGGGTTCGTGGCGTACGAGGCCGCGCCCGCCTTCGATGCCGCGTTGGTCGTCCGGCAGGGCGTGACGGGACCGCTGGCGTGGTTCCTCATCACCGACGCGCCCGTGGCCGTCGCACCGTCGGCACCGCACGAGACCACACCGCCGACGTGGCGCGCGCGCACCACGGCCGACGAGCACGCCACGGCGATCACGGCGATCCATGCGGCGATCGGGCGCGGCGATCTGTACCAGGTCAATCACACCATCCGTCTCGACGTGGATGGGGTGCACGACACGGCCGCGCTGTACGGGCAGCTCCTCGCGGCCCAAGGCCACGGGTACGGAGCACATCTGCACACGGGCACGCACGAGATCGTCTCGGCCTCGCCGGAGCTGTTCTTCGCGCGGCGCGGCACCCAGCTCACGACGCGACCCATGAAGGGCACGGCGCGCCGGGGTCGGTACGCGGAGGAGGATGCGGCCCGCGCGGCGGCCCTCCGCGCATCGCCCAAGGAGCGGGCCGAGAACGTGATGATCGTGGACCTGCTGCGGAACGACGTGGGACGCATCGCCGTCCCCGGCACGGTCGCGGTGCCCTCGCTGTTCGATGTGGAAGTCCGCCCTACCGTGCTGCAGATGACCAGCACCGTCACGGCGACGATCCCCGCGCGCACGACGACGGCTGAGATCTTCGGTGCGCTGTTCCCCTGCGGCTCGGTGACGGGCGCACCGAAGGTCGCGGCGATGCAGCATATCGCGGCCCACGAGGACGCGCCGCGCGGGGTGTACTGCGGCGCCATCGGCCACGTGGCGCCGGGCGGCGATGCCACGTTCAGCGTGGCCATCCGCACGTTGGCCATCGACCATGCCCGGCGGCGTGCGGTGTACGGCACCGGCAGTGGCGTGACCTGGGACTCCGTGGCCACCGACGAATACGACGAAGCGGTGGCCAAGGCCGCGGTGCTCACGACGCGAGTCCCGAGCTTCGAACTGCTGGAGACGTTGCGCGCGGAGCCCGGCATGGTGCTGCGACGCGATGCCCATCTCGCGCGCCTCTGCGCATCGGCCACGTACTTCGGGTGGGACGCCGCACGGATCCACGCGGCCGCGACCACGGCGCTCGCGGCGGTGGCGGCCACCTGCACCGCCCCCACGCGCGTGCGCCTCACCGTCGCCCGGCACGGGGCCACGGACGTGATGCTGCAACCCGCCCCGGCCCCGTTCGCCACGCCGCCGCGCGTCGTCGTCGCGACGTCGCCGGTGGACAGCGCCGACGTGTTCCTCTGTCACAAGACCACGCACCGCGGAGTGTACGACGCGCAGCGCGCCGCGCATCCCGACGCGTTCGATGTGCTGCTCTCCAACGAGCGCGACGAGCTCACCGAGTCCACCATCGGCAACATCGTGTTGGAGATCGACGGGGCGCGGGTGACGCCCTCCCGTGCAGCGGGCCTGCTCGCAGGCGTGCTCCGCGACGAGTTGCTCGCGAGCGGTGCGATCACGGAACGCGTGCTCCACCGCGCCGATCTCGCGCGCGCGAGCCGCGTGTGGATCATCAATGCCCTGCGCGGGTGGGTCGAGGTGACCCTGGCGCACTGAACGCGCGCGCTAGCCGAGCGGCGCGTTGTCGATGAGTCGCACCGCGCCCACGCGCACGGCCAGCAGCATGCGCGCGGTGGCGCTGGCGTGCGTGATCGGCTGCAGCGTAGCCGCCTCGGCGACCACCGCGTAATCCAGCGTCGCGCGCGGCTCGGCGGCGATGCGGGCGTGCATGGTGGCCTCGAGCGCCGACACCGCCCGCTCACCGGCGGCGAAGGCGCGCTGCGCGGCCTGGATCGCCTCGGGCACACAGCGCGCGGCGATCCGTTCGTCGGCGGTCAGGCGCACATTGCGACTGCTACGCGCGAGTCCGTCGTCCTCCCGCACCGTGGGCACTCCCACGATCGTGGTCGGGATGTGCAGGTCGCGCACCATCTGCCGCACCACGGCCAGTTGCTGCCAATCCTTCTCGCCGAAATACGCGTGATCGGGCTGCACGAGATGGAAGAGCGCACTCACCACCGTGGCCACCCCCGCGAAATGCCCAGGACGACGCTCGCCTTCGAGCGGCCCCGTCACACCGGCCACATGGACCGACGTACTCGCGCCGGCGGGATAGATGACGTCGGGCGTGGGAGCGAACACGAGGTCCACGCCTTCGCGCGCGCACACGGCGACATCAGCGGGGAGATCGCGCGGATACGTGGCGAAGTCCTCCGTGGGCCCGAACTGCGTGGGGTTCACGAACACGCTCACGACCACCGTCGCATCCGCAGCCCGCGCACGCCGCATCAGCTCGGCGTGGCCATCGTGCAAGAAGCCCATCGTGGGCACGAAGCCGACGGAGCCGCGCGCGCGCCGCGCGCGCAGGGCCGCACGTAGCGACATCGCATCGTGCACCACCACCGGCGGCGTGCTCAATCGAAATTGCGCAGATGCGCGCGCAAGATGTCGCTGGCCTGCACGCCATGCTTCGGCTCGGGGAACGTGCCGGCGCGGACATCGGCCGCATACGCCGCGAAGGCCGCGCGGATCGTGCCCGCTAACGTGGCGTACTCGCCAGCGTGCCGCGGCCGGAAGCGCTCGTCGAGACCGAGCAGATCGTGCATCACTTGCACCTGGCCATCGCAGTCCGGCCCCGCCGCGATCCCCACCGTGGGCACGGGGACCTCGCGCGTGACGAGCGCCGCCAGCTCACTCGGCACCCGCTCCAGCACCATGCCCCACACGCCGGCCTCGGCCAAGGCGTGCGCATCTTCGAGGACTCGGTCCGCCGACTGCGGATCCGTGCCCTGGGCCTTGTAGCCACCGATGGTGTTCACCGACTGCGGTCCGAGGCCGATGTGGCCCATGACGGGCACGCCGGCGTCGACGAGGCGCGCCACGAGGCCGGCATAGCGCACGCCGCCTTCGAACTTCACCGACTGCGCCCCGCCTTCCTTGAGCGCGCGGCCCGCGTTGCGCATGGCCTCGTTGGCACTGGCCTGATAGCTCATGAACGGCATGTCGAACACGACGTGCGCGCGGCTGCTCCCCCGCGCCACCGCGCGCGAGTGATGCAGCATCTCGTCCATGGTCACCGACAAGGTGTTCTCGTGGCCGAGGACGGTCATGGCCACGGAGTCGCCGACGAGCAGGAGATCAGCGCCGGCTTCGTCCCCGAGACGGGCGAAGGGCGCATCGTAGGCGGTGAGCGCGACGAGCTTTTCGCGCTTCGCCTTCTTGGCGATGAGCTCGGGAACGGTGATGCGTGGCATGTCAGGGAGTGTCGAAGGAGTCGTGCAGGACCTGCGTGAGGCGACGCGCGGTGTCGGTGGAGATGCGCGACGCACGGTATGCGATGGCGATGAGGTGCGCCGTGTGGGCGCGGTACAGTGCCGCGGCGGGGCCAGGCAGTGCGCGCGCCGCGGCGGCCTGCCGAGCGACGGCATCGACATCACCGCGCACGATGGGGCCGGTGAGGGCGGCCGCAGGCGACGATGCGGCCGCGAGGTTGTCGGCGACGCTGCGCAGCAGATGCGCGAGCCCCGCGTGCGTGACCTCGTCGGGGATGCCCGCCCCGCGCCATTCTTGATCGGCGAGATCAGCGAGCGCGACCGAGAAGCCGGCCAGCACGGCGGCGCCGAGATGGTAGGAGGCCTTTTGCGAGGCGTCGATGGCGAAGGGCCGGCCGCCGAGGGCTGTGGCGATGGCGTTCAGGCGCTCGCGGACGCTGGGCTCCGCGTCGATGGCCACGCTGGCGCCGTGGAACATCGCGGCGTATTGCGCGCGCGCGGCGGGGCCCGTACGCGCCGCGATGGCGGCCAAGGGGTGCATGGCCCCGACCTGAGCGCCCCGCGCGCTCAGTGGGGCCAAGATGCTCGCGGGACGCGCACCGCTGGTGTGGAAGACGAGGTGACCCTCGACCTCCCCGAGCTGGGCGGCCGCGTCCTCGATGGCGTCGTCACTGACCGTGAGCGCGACGAGGGGCGCGGTGCGGGCGGCTTCGCTGATGGTCGTCGCTTCGGCGCCCACGAGGGCCGCGAGGGCCGCCGCGCGCGCGGGGGAGCGACTGGCCACCGCGGCCACGGGGTAGTCGGCCGCCGCGCAGGCGTGCGCGAGCGCGGTGCCCACGGCACCAAGCCCGACGATAGCGATGGGTTCGCGCGAGGCGGTCACCGAGGGAAATCTACTCGTCGCGGGAGCGATGGGGGCGGAACGACCACGGGGGCGGGCGCGTTGGCGACCGCCCCCGTGGGGATGGAGCGTGGTGGGGGCTACTGCCCGCCGATGGACGCCGGAACGAGTGGCGCGTGTCCGCTCGTCGAGAAGCCGTTGCGTCCGAGTTGTCCGAACTCGTTGTCGCCCCAGCAGAAGATGGTCCCCGTGGGGCTGCTCGTACCGCTGGTCCCCGGCGTGCCCGAGATGCCGCACGTGAACAGCTCACCCAACGCGAGGGCCCGCAGCGGCGGCACACCACCGACCAGCGTGGGCGTGGCGATCGGAGCCGTGATGGCGCCCGTCAGCTGACCACGATCATTGCGACCCCAGCAGAGGGCGTTGCCCGCCGCCGTCAGACCGCAGGTGTGGAACTCGCCCGCGTACAGACGCACGAACGCGTGGCCACCGGCGACCACTCGCAGGGTGTTGTGCGAGAGCGTGTCGATCGCGCCCTTCCCGAGTTGCCCGAACGAGTTGCTGCCCCAGCAGAAGGCCCGACGCGGTACGCCCGCATCAGCGTTCTCGAGGGCGCAGGAGTGCGCGGCGCCCGCGACCAACGACGTCGAGTCGAAGCCGACGACGAGCGGCACCAGCGCGGGGATCTTCACGGTATCAGCGAACGCGGTGTCACGCGTGGTCGCGTTGCCCAGCTGCCCGGCATCGTTCGCGCCCCAGCACCAGATACGCTGTGATGGGCGCACCACGCCTGCGGCGAGGAGCATGTCTGCCGGATTGAGACGGCGGATTCCACAGGTGTGCCGCTCCCCGGTCGCGATGCCAGCGTACACCGTCGGGCGACCCGCGTTGCCATCGACCGCGACCGCGATCGCCCCCGCCGAGACCGCACCATTCCCCAGCTGTCCGCGCTCATTATTGCCGGTGCAGTACGCCACACCGCCCATGGTGAGCATGCACGAGTGCGCTTCGCCCGCACTCACGGTGCGCGCGTTGTTCACGGTCAGGATGGGCGATTCGACCGCGAAGGCGCGACGCACCGGAGCCGACGCGGCCGACGGGAACTGTCGGCCTTCGACATCGAGGCCCCAGCAGAACAACGTGCGACCAACGCCCACACCGCACGTATGGCTCCGTCCACCCGTCAGCTCACGGAAGGTCGGGTACGGCCCATGGGCCGTGTCCGCCGCCGACGCCACGGGCCACCGTGGACCGGACCGCGACACCAACGACGCCGCACCGAGCTGGCCGTCCTGCCCGAAGCCCCAGCAGTAGGCGCGATCGTTCGTCCCGATCCCGCACGCGAAATAGTTGCCGGCATACACATCGCGGAACGTCATCGTGCCACGCACACCGAACGCGACCGAGCCACCAGCGGCCAGCGTGGCCCGCACCGTGTCGGCACCGATGCCGTGGCCCAACCGGATCGTCGTCGAGGCGGCGCCGGTCGCATCAGAGGCCATGCTCGCCGGCGTGACCGTGATGCCCGCCGGCAATCCCGTATTGAACGAGACCAGCTCACCCGCGACCGGATTGCCGAACTGATCGGCCACCAGCACCGTCACGGGGCTCAAGGTCGATCCCGCAACGGCCGCCGTAGGATCCGGAGAACCCCGCGTCAGCACCCGCCCCGTCCC
Source organism: Gemmatimonadaceae bacterium (assembly GCA_040374005.1). Taxonomy (GTDB): domain Bacteria; phylum Gemmatimonadota; class Gemmatimonadetes; order Gemmatimonadales; family Gemmatimonadaceae; genus DASRAP01. The sequence goes on from JBEIVF010000004.1 coordinate 14,301, forward strand.
CGGCGTCGTCGACAACGACACGCCCACCGTCGATCCACTCGACAACGCCGCCGACGCCGACCGCAGACCCACCTGCGTGCCGACCGTCCACACGGTGCTCGCCAGACCATTCGCATCCGACACCGCGCTGGCCGGGCTCACCGAGCCGCTGCCACCCGGCACCGTGAAATTCACCGTCGCGCCGGGAATGAGATTGCCGAACTGATCCTTCACCGTGAAGCGCAGCGTCACCGTCGTCCCGACCATCGCGGTCGCCGGCGGCAGCGCCGTGCTATCCAATGTCACCACGACCGGCGCCCCGACCGTGGCGGTCGCGGTGAAGGTCGCTGAGTCCAAGTTGTAGCCGCGCGTGAGATACGCGCGAACGGAGTTGGCGCCGAGCGCGGGGCCTAGGGTCCAAGTCGTCGACACCAAGCCCTGCGCATTCGAGACGCCCGTCGGCGGATTCACGGTGCCGCCACCCGATAGCACCGACCACGTTACCGAAGCGCCCTGCACTGGCTCACCGCCGGCGTCCACGACGCGCACCGTGAGCGCCTGCGGCAGGGCCTCAGCGAGCGGTCCGCTCTGCACATCGCCTGTCTGCAACCGCAACCCAGCGGCGAACTCCGAGGATGGAATATTCGACGACCCGGTCGACGCCTCCCCGCGGCAGCCGCCAATGAAGGCAACGAGCCCGAGCGTGGCGACCAACGTAGCCGTCGTGTGTTTCCGTCCCAGCATGGGGTACTCCGTCGTGGATGGCAGGGACGGCGACACGCGGATATCGTCCGTCATTGGGACGCGGACAACCTGCCGCGCTACCCCCGCGCGGCCCGCTCCCCTTCCTCAATGCCTCTGAGAGACGTCCCGACCGTGCACGCCGTCACGGATGCGGGAATCCTGGCCGCTCCGGGCTTCCTGGACCGGGCCCGTCAGGTGCTCCGTGCCCTCGGTCCCCGAGGCGCGGTCCACCTCCGGGGCCACGGGATGGCCGGCCGGGATCTCTGGCTGCTGGCCGACTCCCTCGCCCCATTCCAGGCCGAATCGGGGGGCTGGGTCATCGTCAACGATCGCGTCGATGTCGCCGCCAGCACCCGGGCCACCGGCGCCCAACTGGGTCAGCGATCGCTCCTGGTGGGGGACGCGCGGCACATCGGCCCGTCACTTCGGCTCGGGGTGTCGGTGCACTCGATCGACGAAGCCGCCACCGCAGCCGCTGCTGATTGGTGGCTGGCCGGGCACATCTTTGCAACGCCGTCGCACCCCGGGAAGCCGGGCCGGGGACTGGCGTTCGTCGGGGGCCTCGCGGGCCGCGGCGTGCCGGTGATCGCCATCGGCGGCGTCACGCCGGCGTCAGTTGGCCCCCTACGAGATGCCGGTGCCCACGGTGTGGCGGCCATCCGCGGCATCTGGGGAGCGCCAGACCCGTCTCGGGCCGCGATGGAGTATCTTTAGAAGATGACCGCCACCCCCGCCGCCGAGTCGCGGCTGACGCTTCGGGTCAATGGCGAAACTCGTGATGTCCCAACGGGTTGGACCATCCAGACCCTCCTTGATGACCTCCTCCTCGACCCCCGTCTGGTCGTGGTGGAACGGAACCGTGAGATCCTTCGTGACCGTACCGCCCTTCCTGCTGTTCGCCTCCAAGACGGCGATGTCCTCGAGCTCGTGCACTTCGTCGGGGGCGGCTGAATCGTGATCAGCAACGTGGCCGTGCGCCCCGACACCCCGTTCGTGCTCGGTGGCCGCGAGTTCACCTCGCGCCTGATGGTCGGCACCGGCAAGTACGCCTCCACCGAGGCCATGATGGCCGCCATCACCGCCTCGGGCGCTGAAGTCGTCACCGTCGCCGTCCGGCGCGTGGACCTCAGCCAGCGCGGCGAGGGGTCCATCCTCCACGCCCTCTCGCCCGAGCGGTTCTTCCTGCTGGCCAACACGGCCGGCTGCTACACCGCCGACGATGCCGTCCGGTACGCCCGCTTGGCGCGCGCGGCCGGATTCAACGAGTTCATCAAGCTCGAAGTGATCGGCGACGAAGCCACGCTGCTCCCCGACACTGCGGGGCTCATCGAGGCCACGCGCACGTTGGCGGCCGAGGGCTTCCAGGTGCTCGCCTACACCAACGACGACTTGATCACGGCGTTGCGTCTGGAGGACGCGGGCGCAGCGGCGGTGATGCCGTTGGCCTCGCCGATCGGCTCGGGGTTGGGCCTGCTGAATCCGTACGCGATCCGCACCATCAAGACGCGCCTCAAGGTGCCCGTGATCGTCGATGCCGGTGTGGGTACGGCCTCCGATGCGTGCGTCACGATGGAACAGGGCGTGGACGGCATCCTCATGAACACCGGCATCGCCGCCGCGCAGGACCCCGTACGCATGGCGCTGGCGATGCGGCACGCCGTCGAAGCCGGACGCTTGGCGTACCTCGCCGGCCGCATGCCGCGCCGCGAAGTCGCGGTGCCGTCGTCGCCCGTGACCGGGATGATCGAGTGAGCGCGGGCTCCAACACGATGGCAGCCGCCGCCAACTCACGCGGTGGCGTCACGCCCTCGCGCGTCGCCGTGGCCGCGATCCTCGGCGCGCTCCGCGACGGCGACTTGCTCGACGTGGCGTTCGACCGCGAAACGCGCGAGCTCGACACGCGTGATCGGCGCTGGGTGCACGAGCTCACCTATGGTCTGCTGCGGAAGCGCGGCTGGGTCGATGCGTTGCTCGGCGAGCGCGTGCGCGGTGGGTTGTCACGCATCGACCATGACTTGGCGGACTTGCTGCGCTCGGGCGCGTATCAGTTGTTGCAGATGCGCAGCGTGCCGCCCTACGCGGCGATCGCGCAAACAGTGGAGTTGGCGAAGACGCGCCACGGCGTGGGGGCGAGCAAGCTCACCAACGCGGTACTGCGGCGCTTGGATCGCGAGCGGGCCGCGCTCGGACCCGTGATGCCGACGGACGCGATCGATGCGTTGGCGCTCACGTACTCGCATCCGCGCTGGATGGTGCAGCGGTGGGCCCTGCGCTTCGGCGCCACGGAGGCTGCGGCGTTGCTCGCGGCCAACAATGCCGAGCCGATGACGTACGCGCGTCCGTATGGGGTGAGCGCGGAGGCGTTGATGGCGGCGCTCCCCGAAGGCGCGGGCACGCTGGACGGTGACACGGTGATCGCGGATTCGGTGCGACTGACGTTGCACGGACCGCTCACCGAGTTGGAGGCGTTCGCGCAGGGCTTGTTCTTCGTCCAGGACCCGGCCGCATCGATGGTCGCGCGGTACGCCGCGATCGAGCCCGGTTGCACGGTCGCCGATCTGTGTTCGGCGCCAGGCGGCAAGGCGCTCGAGTATGCACGGACGGCGGGATTGGTGGTGGCGGCCGACCGCGCGCCGAACCGGTTGGGGCGCGTGTCGTCGAACATCGCGCGGCTCGATGCTGGCAACGTGGTACCGCTGGCGATGGATGCCCTGCAGTCCGCGATCGGATCCGTGGACGTGGTGGCGCTCGACGCGCCGTGCACGGGCACGGGCACGTTCCGCCGGCATCCTGATGCGCGCTGGCGCCTCAAGCCGTCGGATCTCGCGGTGATGGGCGCGACCCAGCGCGCGTTGCTCAATGCGGCCGCTGAACTGGTGAAGCCCGGCGGGTTGCTCGTGTACAGCACGTGTTCGCTCGAGCCCGAAGAGAACGACCAGCCGGTGGAAGTGTTCCTCGCGACGCATCCCGAGTTCACGTTGGAGCCGCCGCCCGAGGGGACCGTCCCCGCGACGGTGCTCGACAAGGGATTGCTTCGCGTATTGCCTCAGCGCCACGCGACCGATGGCGCCTTCGCGGCACGCCTGCGGCGTGCGCCCGCCTGACCCTGACCTGAGACGCGCCCGATGAGCGTGGTGATCGCCCCGTCCTTGTTGTCCGCCGACTTCACGCGTTTGGGTGAAGAGATCGCCATGTGCGAAGCTGGCGGCGCGGACTGGCTGCACATTGATGTGATGGATGGCCGCTTCGTGCCGAACTTGTCGTTCGGCATCAAGGTGATCGAAGCCTGCGCCAAGGTGTCGAAGCTCCCGCTCGATGTGCACTTGATGGTGCTCGAGCCCGAGCACTACTTCGAGTCGTACGCCAAGGCCGGCGCCTCGGTGATCACGTTCCATCAAGAAGCGGCGCCGCACATGCACCGGCAGGTGCACCGCATCAAGGAACTCGGCATGCAGGCCGGCGTGGCGATCAATCCGGGCACGCCGTTGTCGGCGGTGGAAGAGATCGCCGCTGATCTCGACCTGTTGTTGGTGATGACGGTGAACCCCGGCTACGGTGGGCAGCAGTTCATCGAGAGCACGGTGGCGAAGACGCAGCGCGCGCGCGCGATGCTGACGGCGACGGGCTCATCGGCACGATTGGAATTGGATGGTGGGATCGGCCGCGCGACGATCGCGCGCTGTGCGGCGGCGGGCGCGGATGCGTTCGTGGCGGGCAACGCAGTGTTCGCGGCGGCGGATCCGCGCGCCGAGATCGCGGTGCTCCGTGGCCTCGCGGAGGGACGATGACCGGCAAGCAACAGTGGATGGTGGTGGGCGCCGTGGTGTTCGCCGCGTCAGGGGTGATCGCGGCGGGGACCAAGTACTTGGGGCACGAGTTCGTGCAGATCACCGTGGGGTCGGACGCGCCGCCGTTCCAAGCCGTGACGGTGATGGACAGCACGCCCGCGCCACGCGCGCTGGATGCCTACAAGGGCAAGGTGACGTTGCTCAATGTGTGGGCCACGTACTGCATTCCCTGCCGCACCGAGATGCCGAGCATCCAGCGGCTGTACGACGAGTACAAGGACCGCGGCTTGCAGGTGGTGGCCGTGAGCGTGGACGCGCCGGGCATGGAACAGGCGATCCGCGACTTCACCACCGAGTACAAACTCAGCTTCGACATCTTGTACGATGCGCCCGGGCTCATCCAGCGGGACTACATGACCGTCGGTGTGCCCGAGACGTTCTTGATCGGCAAGGACGGCGTGATCCGCTACAAGGAGATCGGCGGCCGCGAGTGGGACGCGGCGAACATCCGCGCGCTCGTCGAGCAGCTCCTCGCCGAATCGGCGCCCTGAGCGTCACCGCCGCGTGACCTACCTCCTCGGCATCGAGACCTCCTGCGACGAGACGTCCGCGTCCGTCGTGCAGTCCGAGGGTGGCGTGGTCACGATGCGCTCGTTGGTGATCCTCTCGCAGGATGTGCACCGCATCTTCGGCGGCGTGGTGCCTGAGCTCGCGTCGCGTGCGCATCTCACGGCGATCGAACCCGTGGTGGCGCAGGCACTGACTGATGCGGGCATCACGCTCGATGACGTGGGCGCGATCGGCGTGACGTACGCGCCCGGGCTGGTCGGCGCGCTGCTGGTGGGCGTGAGCTACGCCAAGGGCCTCAGCTTCGCGCGCGGGATCCCCGTGGTGCCGGTGCATCATCTTGAAGGACATCTGTTCGCGCAGTCGCTCGAACATGCCGATGCCGAACCCCCGTTCACCGCGTTGCTCGTCTCGGGGGGCCATACGCTGCTCATCGACGTGGCGGCGTGGGGCCAGTACCAGATCCTCGGCCGCACCCGCGACGACGCCGCCGGTGAGGCCTTCGACAAAGTGGCCAAGCTGCTCGGGCTCGGCTACCCGGGGGGCCCGGCGCTTGAGAAGCTGGCGCGCGAGGGCGACCCCACGCGCCACCGTTTTCCCCGCCCCATGCTCAACGGCGGCCAGCGCATCGGCGACGCCGACTACTTCGATGTGTCGTTCAGCGGGCTCAAGACGGCCCTGCGCCGTGCGGTGCAGGACGCCGGTGAGACGCTGGACCGCGAGCGGGCGCACTTGGCCCGAGGCTTCCAGGACGCGCTCATCGAGACCCTTGTGGAGAAGACGTTGCGTGGCGCTCGCGCGTTGGGGCGGAAGCGGATCGTCATCGGCGGTGGGGTGGCGGGCAACACGGCGTTGGTGAGCACCCTGACCGACCGTGCGGCCCGCGGCGGGATCAGCGTGTATGCCCCCTCGCCGCGCTTGGCCACCGACAACGCCGCGATGATCGCGCGCGCGGCGGTGTATCGTTGGGAGGTCGGCGACACGGCCGGCCTCGACCTGAACGCTTACGCGATGCGCCCGCTGCCCGGGTGCGCCGCCTGACCTGACGTGTGATGGACCCCATCATCCACCATCCCTTCTCGTACGCGCTCGGCCCCCTCGAGATCACCGGTTTCGGGATCGCGATGGTGCTGTCGTTCATGATCGCGCAGTTCATCTGCGAGACCTTGATGACCCGCCGCGGCTACGACCCCAACGTGTTCGGCGACATCACCGTCGCGGCGGTGGTGGGCGGCATCGGCGGTGCGAAGATCTACTACGTGTTCCTCACGGGCGACATCGCCGATCTGTTCTCCCGCGGTGGGTTCGTGTTCTGGGGCGGGTTGATCGGCGGGATCGTGGCCTGCTTCATGGTGATCCGCTTCAAGAAGCTGCGGTTCTCCCAGATCAGCGATGTGGCCGCGCCGGGGCTCGCTGCGGCGTACGCCGTGGGACGTTCCGGCTGTTGGGCCGTGGGCGACGACTACGGTCTGCCGTGGGATGGTCCGCTCGCCGTGGCGTTCCCGCAGGGTGCGCCGCCCTCCACGGCCTCGGTGATGGAGCGCGCGTTCGGGGTGCAGTTCCCCGCGGGCACGTTGCCCGACCAAGTGATCGCGGTGCATCCCACGCAGCTGTACCAAGTGTCGCTCGCGATGTTGATGTTCGCGGTGCTGTGGCGCTACCGCGATCACAAGCACGCCGAGGGCTGGCTGTTCGGCTTATACTGCGTGTTGGCCGGCGGCGAGCGCTTCTTGATCGAGTTCGTGCGCGCCAAGGACGATCGTTTGTTCGGGGTGCTCACGATGGCGCAGGTGATCGCGATCGTGTTCATGCTCGGCGGCTTCTGGTGGATGCAGCAACGGAGAACGCCCGGGCCGGGAAAGCCGGCGCCGGGCGTTCGGTACGTCGCGCGCTGAGCGCTCAGCCGTCGTTGTACAGCGGGATCGTGTAGCGTCCCGCGCGCACTTCGATGTTGTCGGGTGACTCGGTGCGCGCGAAGGCGCGCACATCGTACTCCGCAGCCGGGATGATGGCCGTGATGGTCGTTGGGTAGCGCAGCCCGGACGACAGCGTCACCGTGCTCCCCGAGGGGATGGTCACGGTCAGCGAATCCGGCGGCGTGCAGGGGCGCGTGGACTCATCGTACACCATCTGTCCGTTCGCCGGGTTGTAGAAGCGGATCTGCACCGCGCACCCGACGGGGTAGCGCCGCGTCACCACCGCGTTCGTGATGTTGCGCAGCGAGACCGACACGAGGAACAACGTGCGCCCATTGGCGGCGACCGACTCCTGGACCTGCGCGGAGTACTGCACGCCGTTCACCGTGTCCGACGACGGCCCCGCCGCCTCGTCATCGCCACACGCCACCGCGAACAGCGCCGCCGCGAACAGCGCCGCCGCTCCCACCACGCACCGCCGAGCCCAAGTCATGTCCCCGCTCCGTCAGTTGTAAGGAAAGATCCCCTCGTGCTACTCGTGCTCCTCGCCCTATCGGCACACCGTCCCCAACCCTTCCGGCACGCACAACGGCAGCCGGTAGAGCCCGTCCCACACCTCAAGGAACCCGCTGGGCTCGGTGTGCACCACCGCGCTCACGCGGTATTCCGCGGCCGGGATGGTCTCGGTCAGGTTCTGCGGGAACCGGATGCCTGAGGTGAGCGAGATCGTCTGACCGGCCGCGATCGTCGCGACCAAGGAGTCCGCAGGCGCGCAGGGGTTCTGCGCCTCATCGTAGACGCGCTGGTTGCCGCCCGGGCGGTACAAGCGGATCTGCACGACGCACCCCACCGGATACTTCCGCGTGAGGGTGCCCTCCGTGACGTTCCGGAGGAACACGAACACCGCGAACTGCCGGTTCTGTTGACTGATGATCTCGCGCACTTCGGCCGAGTACACGATGCCGTTCACCGGATCGTCGCCGCTGGGCTCATTCGTGTTGTCCACCGCACACGCCGCCGCCGAGACCAGCAACGCCCCAAGAACACACCGCATCGCCATTCGCATCATGATCGCTCCCCGGGTTTGACCCTCTCGTGCCTCTCGTGCCTCTCTAAAGACTGCCCTTCCCCCCACACCACCGCAACTCAGTCCACTCTCCCGATGCGTCGCCGCCACCACCGGCCGTCAACCCCTCGCGAGTCCGCCAGGATGGGCACACTGGCCCCCCACCCGTCATCCGCGGCCACGAACAGCGCCCGAACCGCGGCGACCCAGGCCTCCCAGACCAGCGACCGCGCCGCATCGTCCGCGGCGGTGCGGACGTGGGAAGCGGCGCGTTCGACTCCGTCGAGGGCTGCGAGGACCGGCGCGGTGCAGTCCTCGAGTTCTGCGGTCAGCGCCCGTCGATCGGCCCCCGCGCGTGGGAAGCGGCTCGCGGCCAAGGCACCGATCATCTCCTGCCACGACCCGCGCAGCCGGTGCGCATCGAACGCGGTCAGCCGGCCCGTCCACAGCGCGGCCTCGAACGAGGATTTCCGCGCCGCCAGCAACGGCGCGAAATACACCGCGTGATCCGAGCCCAGCGCACTGGGCGTGGCGAAGTGGCGGAGCCCGCGCGTCAGCTCGGGGAGCACGAGGCCGTCGGCAGCATCAGGCATCGAAGATCGCTTCCATCACGCGGGCGGTATCGGAGAGATCGGTGAAGAGTGCGGCATGATCGTACGCCGCCAGTTCCTCCACCGTATACCCGCCAGTGGCCACGCCGATCGCGCGGGCCCCGACCTCTAGGCCGCAGGTGAGGTCATGGGGCGTGTCGCCGATGATGACGAGCGCATCGCCGGGGACGGGACGCGCGAGCAACTCCGCCGCACGTGCCTGGGCGATCGCGGGGAGCGCGGCACGGCGCTCCGCATCGCTCCCGTAGGCACCGATGCGGAATCGATCGAAGCCGAGCTGGGCGCTCGTGAGCTTCACCCGGGCGCCGTCGATCACGTTGCCCGTGAGGAGCCCGAGCACCACCCCATCGTGCGCGTGCAACGCGTCGAGGAGTTCGGGAATGCCGGCGTGCACCGAGAGCACCGAGGGGTCATCGCGGAGGATGGCGGCGAGCCGCGCGAGATACTCGTCGATGAGGGCCGGGAGCTTCGCCTCCACGGCCGCGGCATCGAAGCCGGCCGCGATCATCAGCTCGCGCGCGATCTGCTTGTCGGTCTTGCCATCGTAGCGATAGTCGGCGGGACCGGTGGTGCCGAAGTGCGCGGTGAGGGCGGCCTCCATGGCGGCCCGGCCACCGCCGCGGGTGGAGAGGATGGTGCCGTCGATGTCGAAGAGCGCGATCCTCATCGGCGCGACAGGTAGAGGCCGCCGATCACACAGGCGGCGCCGGCGAACTGGAAGGCCGTGGGCGTCTCCTGCAACACGACCCACGCGAAGAGCAGCGCGATGATCGGCTGCAGATTGGCATACATCGCCGTGCGCACGGGGCCAAGCAGCTGCACCCCGCGATACCAGAACACGTACGCGAGCACGAACGCCATCAACGCGCTGTAGGCAACGGCGGCCCACGCGAGGGGAGGGACCGCGGCGAAGTCGAGCGCAAGGAGCGACGGGGTCCCGAGGAGGACCATCGGCCCGACCGCACCGAAGAGCGTCCACGCGGCGACCTGCACCCCATCGACGCGATGCGTGAGCGGCCGGAGCCCGAGTGTGAAGAACGCCCAGCAGAGCGAGCCGCACAGCAAGAGGAACAACCCGAATGGGGTGTCGGACGCGTTGACCGACGAGGGCGCGGCCGCGCCCAGCACCACGAACGCGATGCCGGCCAGCGACGCGACGATGCCGATCGCCGCGTTGCGCGTGATGCGTTCTTTGTGCGTGATCCGCAACAGGATCGCGAGCAATGCGGGCGTCCCCGCGATGATCAACGCCGCGGTGCCGGCGCGTGAGCGCGTGAGGCCGTTGAGGAAGAACATCTGGTAGATCGCATGCCCGAGCAGACCCAGGAGCATCAACCGCTTGGCATCCGCGGCGGACGGACGCTTGGCGCCCGGCGCGAACGCGATGGCGGCCAAGGCGATCGACGCGATGCTCGCACGCAGCGCGTTGAACGCGAGCGGTGAGATGGCGGCCGCACCGAACTTCATCACGGAGAAGTTGATCCCCCAGATGGTCGCCATCGCGAGGAGCATCACATCGGTGCCCGTGAACTGGAACGCGTGCTTGGGCGCCGGGGCGAGGGCGGGGACCGGCGCGTCCACGGACGGCGCGGTGGTGGTTGAGGGCATAGCCGATAAAGATAACTCCCTCGGATCCGGGTCCCGGGGCGCCGTCCGGCCCGTTCGATGGCTAACTTTCCGCGCTCTCCCTCACGCACGCCGCCTGATGCAACTCGCCTTCGCCCTCCTCGCCGACGCCGCCAATGTGTCGGTCGAAGGGAAGCTCAATATCCTTGGCGTCTTCGACGCCCTGCAGGTCGGCTCGCTCCCAACGGTCCACCCGCGGGCGACCTTGGTGATGCGACTCAAGGGCACCCTCGACGAAGTCGGTCGGCACTACGTGGCCATGACGTGGGTGTCGCCGCACGGCGAGGAGCTCTGGTCGTCGGGCGGCGACCTCGAGATCGGATCGCCGCCACCGGGCGCGATCGAGATGGACTTCCCGCTGCTGCTCTCGCTCGACCTACCGATCAACGCGGTCGGCACGCACTACCTCCGAGTGGTCATCGACGATGAGCTCCAAGGCGAGGTGGCGCTCCACGTGCGCGCGGCCCCCCCTGTGATGGCCCCACCCCTTGGGGGGCTGGTCAGCTAAGCCGTGATCTCGTGAGGCTCGACGCCGGCGGCTTCGCAGCTCCGGCACAGGACGACGCCCCGCATCGCACACATCAGGTACTCAAGGGCACGGGCAGGCATCGCAGGGAATGCATCAATGGGCCCCCCGCGGTACGAGGAGGGGAGCCGCTCCCAGGGCCACCGTCGCCGCCAAGGGCGTCAGCCCGAGCATCTCGCCGTCGGCCTCCACGAGGCGCGGCGGGACCGTCTCGATGTGGATGGCGCACCCGCGATCGAAGACCAAGCGCGGGTCAGGGCGAAAATCCCGGCGGGCCATCTTGGCCATCACCACCCCGATGTCCGTCGCCCGTGGCGCTCCGAACAGGCACAGGTCCAATGCGCCATCATCCGGCGCGATCCCGGGGCCGAGGACGAGCAGCCCGTTGAGGATGGGGCCCACGTTGGCGATCATCGCGCCAGCGCAGTGCTCCATCTCGTGCACCCGTCCGTCCACGGTCGCGCGCACGGCGAACGTCTCGCGCCGCAGGATCGCCGCCGCCGCACTGTGCACGTACGCGAGCACCCCGTAGCGCCGACGGGCGGCCGATGAGGCACCCGCGATCATCGCCGCATCGATCCCGGCCCCCGCCGCCACCGCGAAGTGGCGCCCATCCGCGAGGACGCCGAGATCGATGCGGCGGCGCACCCCGTGGAGCAAGGCCGGCACCGCCTGCTCCACGCGGAGCGGGATGCCAAGCGCCCGGGCCAGCAAGTTGCCCGTACCCCCCGCGAGGATGCCCACCGAGCGCCCCATCCCCGCGAGCGCGTCCACCACTTCCATCGCGGTCCCGTCGCCACCAAGCGTGAACACGTAGTCATACGACTCGGCCATCGCCTGAGCGACCTCGGCCCCATGACCGGCGAACTCCGTGACGATCGCGTCCGTCTTCACACCCGCCCGCGCGAAGGCGCGCATCGCCGGCTGTTGGAGGACTCCCCCTCGGCGCGACGCCGGGTTCACGATCAGTAGCGCCCGCTCGCTCAAAAGCGCCACGTCCGGAAGAAGTCCACACCCCACTGCCGTGGCGTGGGGGCGAAGCCGCGCGCACTCGCACCACTCGCGCAGAGCAGCGCGCTGGTGGACGGCTCCATACCGGCGGAGATCGCGAACACATCGCTGATCCGCCAATCCACCTTCACACCGACGGCGTCCGCGAGCGCGACGGGATCGAAGGTCTCCGTGCCCGAGCCGACCAACTGTCCCACCTGGCAGAGTCCCGCATCGATGCGCAGGAAGAGGCGCTCCGTCAGCTGTCCCGATCCGCGGAGGCGCGCGCCACTCAACACGGAGCTGCCGAGGTTGCGATTGCCACTGGTGAGGCCCTGCCCGACGGCACCGGTCTGCACTTCGAATAAGTCGAGCGCGCCCCCGGTGAGCCGACTTCCCAACGCACTGCCGATCGACCCGAGCAGCACGTTGGCGGCGGTCGACGTGTAGTCACTCGCGCGACCACCCACTTCGAACGACGGCGTGCCGGTCACGAGATAGCTGATCAAGTCCGCGCCGCTGATCCGCAGGGAGTCGGGGCTCTCGAGGCGGATCGACGGGGTGAGCAACGAGCCGCCGAGGACGACGCGCACGCGCACATCCTGCCGCGCCGTGCCCTGCTCGTACTGCCGCACCGTGTACAGCGCGGCGATGTCCAAGGCCGGGTTGTTGTCCGGGTCGCCGAAGAAGCGCACGGTCCCACCTTCGACTTCGAACGTGCGCTGGAGCACGCCGGCCTTGAGCGTATACGTGCCGCGCTCGGCGAGCAACGTGCCGTCGAGGGCGAGCTGCCGTTCGCCGCGGTCCATGGCGCGTTGGCTCCGGCCGAGGGCGACCTGCAGACTGCCGCCGAGTTTGACGTTGGCCTCGGAGCTCCGCAGCCACAGGTCCGGCCCCGCGCTCACCGTCACATTGCCGACGCGCATGTTCTCGACGATCGCGCTGGGCGCCGTGGGCAGCAACCGCCGATTGGCGAACACCGTCGTGTCGACGATGCGATAGAACTCCGGATCGTCGAGCGAGATGACGTTCTTGCGGTACACATCGGGGATGTTCACGTTGCCCGCGTCGATGGTGACGCTGCCCGTGAGATCGCTGCCCGATTCACGCCCGGCCAAGCGCAACCGCGTGGACAGATCGAGCGTGGTGACGTTCGACTTGTCGATGACACGGAACTGATCGGCCCGGACCCGGATGTCGAACTCGAGGTCCGTGCGGTCCGACACATTGACCCAGCCGAGGATGGAGCCGCTGTTGGCCCCGCGATTCCCACTGCGCGCTTGGAGCCGTCGGATGTGGATGGTGTCGGCGTCGAACTGCAGGTCGCCCTGCACGTCACGCCACCGCACACTGCCGAGGCGCGGCAGGCTGAACGCGGCATTCGCGAGCTGCACGCGCCCGAGGAGGCGGGGCCGTTGCCACGTGCCGTTGATCGCCAAGTCGGCGGTGAAGCGGCCTTCGGCGGCGCGGATCGCGGTGGTGAACCCTTCGACGACGGTGAGCTCCGCGCTATCGGCCTTGATGGTGCCGGTGAGTGGCGCATCGAGGAATCGTTCCGCGGCGGGGCGGAACGCGAGATCCACCGGGATGCGCGCCTCGGCGCGCAGCACGGCCTGATCCTGGCGCCAATATTCGATCTTCGTCGTGAGGGCGCGATCCGCGTAGCTCCCGCTCAGGCGCAGATCCTCCACCTTCGCGTCGCCGTACTGGCTGCCACGTCCACTGCCATCGAAGCGCATCGTGGGGGCATCGCGCGTGCCGGCGACGACGAGACGCAGCGACGCGCGCCCAGCGAACGCCTCCTCACTTTGCAACAATCGTCCGAGATCACTGAGCGGCACATCGAGGGCATCCACCGTCGCGACGATCGCCCCCGCGTCGGGCAGCGCGCCGTGCACGACGATGCGGCCCACCGCCCCGGTGCGGAGCTCGAGCGAGTCGAGACGGAGGCCAGCACGGTCGGCGATGATCCGGCTCGGCCGCGCGAGCGTCCACGTGTTCCCGTCGACCGCGATGTCGAGGGTGCCCAGCCGCACGCGGGTGTCGGTGGAATCCCAATGCACCTCCGCGACGGTCACGATCTCGGGACCACTCGCGCTGATCACCGTCCCGCGCACCGACGCACTGTCGCGCGCGAGGAGCGTCGCATCGACCTCGCCACGGGCCACCGCCAGGCCGCCCACGAGGACGGTGTCGGCCGTGAGCCCGATGGTGCCGGTGCGGGTATGGAAGAGGTCATCGAGATGTGCTTCGAGTGCCACGCTGCGCGCGCGCGTCTCGCCGTAGATCATCTGGCGTCCGCGACCGAGGAGATCGAGCCCGAGCGTGTCGAGATTCCCGCGCAGCGAGCCCGTCAGGCTGACGCGCCCGGCGAGGGAGTCGGCCATGACCGAATCCTCCGGTGTCGTCAACAAGGGGCGGATGCCGCCCAGCGAATCGAGCTGCACCGTGAAGCGCACGGAGTCGCGGACGGGCGCCGCCAACCCGAGCGCGCCCGCGCCACGCAGGGTAAACGCGGAGGACTCGAGTGCCAGCGTGTCGACCTGCAGGCGCCCCGCGTTGAACAGGAGATCGGCACGTCCCGCATAGACGCGGAGATCGCCGACGCGCGAGCGATCGAGCGCCAGCTTGAGCCCCCCGTCGAGATTCGCGGCCGAGTCGCCGGAGATCGCGAGGTCCATGCCGGCCGTGATGTCGCCGTGGAAGCGCGCCGCGTTGACGAACAAGCGCGCGGGATCGACGTGCGTCAGATCGAGGCGACCGCTAGCGGCATAGCCCGGCTCCAGCGCATCAAGCAACACGTTGGCGCGCACTGTGCCGGCGGGGCCGCTGAGCGTGCCATCGACGGTGAGCTCGCCCATGGTCCCGCGCACGATGAACGGACCCGCCATCGTCCCGCGCAACGGGAGATCAGGATACGACGCGGCCAGCGCATCGAACGACAACGAGTCGGCGGTGAGCGCGACATCG
>JBEIVF010000082.1:0-8185 GCA_040374005.1 Gemmatimonadaceae bacterium
CGTGGCCTCGGCAACGGCGCGTCGCTCATCATCTTCTTCTCGATCGTGCAGGGCTTCTGGCCGGCGATCATCCAGACGTTCAAGTTCGTCAGCACCGGCGCGCTCTCGCCGCTCGGCTTGCTGGTGCTTGCGGCGATGATGGTCGTCGTCGTGGCGGCGGTCGTGGCGATCACGTTGGCCGCGCGGCGCATCGCGATCCAGATCCCGCAGCGCACGCAGGCGCGGGGCCGCATGAAGGAGTCGTCGAAGAACTTCATCCCGCTGAAGATCAACTCGGCGGGTGTCATGCCGATCATCTTCGCGCAGTCGTTCATCGTCATCCCTGGTGCGATCGCGCAGTTCTCGGGCAATGAGTCGTTGGCGCGCTTCTCGGAGTACTTCAATCCGGGCTCGTTCTTCTACTATGTGCTGTCGGCCGTCCTGATCATCTTCTTCACGTACTTCTACACGTCGATCATCTTCAATCCGATCGACCTGTCCGAGAACCTGAAGAAGCAGGGTGGGTTCATCCCGGGCGTGAAGCCGGGTTCGAAGACCGCCGAGTACATCGATCAGGTGTTGAGCCGCATCACGTTGCCGGGCGCGGTGTTCTTGACGGTCATCGCATTGATGCCGATCTGGATCGCTGACATGATCAACGTGCCCTTCCAGTTCGGCGGCACCTCGCTGCTGATCGTGGTGGGTGTGGCGCTCGACACGATGGCGCAGATGCAGCAGCACTTGTTGCTGCGCAAGTACGACGGCTTCATGAAGAAGGGACGCGTTCGCTTCCGCGGACGTCAGGCCACCGGCGGCTTCTGACCGCCGGCGCCGCTGCGTGTTGATCGTACTGCTTGGCCCGCCAGGAGCGGGAAAGGGAACGCAAGGGGAGCTGCTCGCCAGCTCCCTTGGCATTCCCAAGGTCGCCACGGGTGACGTGCTCCGGGCCGCAGTGAAGAATGGGACGCCGCTCGGTCTCGCCGCGAAGGCGGCCATGGACCGCGGTGACTTGGTGCCCGACGAAGTGATCCTCGGCATCCTCCGGGAGGCGCTCAGCGCTCCGGACGCCGCGAACGGCGCGATCCTCGACGGCGTGGTGCGAACAGAAGCGCAGGCCGAGGGATTGCGTGTGGCGTTGGCGGGTGCCGGCCGCACGCTCGATCTCGTGATCCTGTTCGACGTCGACACCGATGAGCTCGTCCGTCGCTTGTCGGCGCGCACCACGTGTGGCGGGTGTCAGACGCCGTACATGGGCCGCGAGCCGGGCACGACATGCGACAAGTGTGGCGCGCCGTTGGTGCGTCGGGCGGACGATGATCCCACGGCAGTGCGGCATCGCATTGACGTGTATCTCGCGCAGACGGCGCCGGTGGTGCAGTGGTATGAGACCCATGGGCCGCGGTTGGCGCGGATCGATGCGGTCGGCACGCTCGACGAGGTCACGGCCCGCGTGCACGCCGCCCTCGCGGCGTGATGCGCCTCAAGTCCGAGCGCGAGCTCGAGATCATGGCCGAGGGTGGGCGGTTGTTGGCCGCCACCCACCGCGTGATGGCCGCCGCCGTGAAGCCGGGCGTGAGTACCGCGGCCATCGACAAGATCGGAGAGGATTTCCTGCGCTCCCACAAGGGCGCCACGCCGGCGTTCAAGGGACTGTACGGCTTCCCGGGCAGCGCCTGCATCTCGGTGAACGAGGAGATCGTCCATGGCATCCCGTCGCCCAAGAAGATCCTGCGTGAGGGCGATATCGTGTCGCTCGACTTCGGGGTGAAGTTCGAGGGATTGTTCACGGATGCGGCGATCACGGTGCCGGTGGGCGAGATCAAGCCGGAGATCCAGCATCTGCTCGATGTGACCAAGCGGTCGTTGGACGCGGGGATCGCCGCGTGCGTGCTCGGGAATCACATCGGGGATATCGGCCACGCCATCGATGCGGTGGTGGTCTCGGAGGGCATGGTGTGCGCGGCGGACCTGGTGGGCCACTATGTGGGCTACGAGCCGCACGGCGACCCGCAGGTGCCGAACTCCGGCAAGCCCAAGCGTGGTCCGCGGCTGCAGGCGGGGCTGACGATCGCGATCGAGCCGATGGTGAACTTGGGGACGGATCGGACGCGGACCTTGAGTGATAAGTGGACGGTGGTGACGGTGGATGGGAAGTGGAGTGCACACTTTGAGCACACGGTGGCGATCACACCGTCAGGACCGCGCGTGCTTACACGCGAGTAGCACGAGTAGCACGAGAAGCACGAGAGGGCACGAGAAGCACGGGAGGGGCGCGAACTTTGGTTTGCGCCCCCGTTTTTTTGGTGACGGGGCAGCTGTCTCGGATCGCTGACCTAGGCGTGCGCCGCGAACGATCCAGCACCCTTGCGTTACGGTACCGTATATGGTACCATAGGTGAGAGGACTTGGCTTGGCGCTCACCTCTGCGCCGTGCCGATGACGCAAAACGAGAAACTGATCGCGAAGGCAAGAAACAACCCCGCCGGGCTTCGCTTTTCGGAGTTGTGTCGGCTCGCCGAGGTGCTGGGTTGGAGCGTTGATCGCATACGCGGGAGCCACGTCGTGTTCAGCAAGCCGGGTGTGCTGCGACCACAGATCCTGACGCGGGGCGACGACGGCAAAGCCTACGCGTATCAGGTGCGGCAGCTACTTGAGCACCTTGATGGGGGGCATCGCCATGACTGATCAGAAGATCGACCGTCCGCGGTACGCGATGCGTATCCAGTGGAGCGACGAAGATGCGACGTACGTTGCCGAGTCACTTGAGCTCGACGGCGTCGCGGGGTTCGGGGCCACGCCGGAGCGCGCTGCGGCTGAGCTCAACGATGCGGTGGATCTCGCGACCGAGTTCATGCGAGCGCAGGGCGCTCCGCTTCCACCCGCGACGACCCTGAGCACCTACAGCGGTCAATTCCGCCTCCGCGTGCCGCGCAGCATGCACCGTCAGCTGTCGTTGCGCGCGGAGTTCGAAGGGGTGTCGATCAATACACTGGTACTCTCGCTACTCGCCGGCTCGCTCTCAACTGAGAAGCACGAGAAGCACGAGAAGCACGGGAGAACTACGCCGTCAGTGCGCGGGTGACGCAGTCCTCGGCCTCCGCGGCCGCGGCCGCGGCCACCTGCAGTGCTTGCTCTGTATCGGCGATCAGCTGTGCGGCCACTGCCCGATCCGTCAGATCCTTCGCGTTGATGCGCACGTTGTAGGCGGCGCCCTTGGCGGCGGCGTGGGCCATCAGGGCGGCGACACCGGCGTCAGAGACGGCGTTGGTGTTACCGAACTTCGCGGCCGATGCAGCGTGTTGCGCCGCGGCGGCGCAGCAGCGGGCCGTCTCGAGGGGGATCTCGGTGGCGAGTAGCAACGCGGCTTGGATCGCCGCATCGCGCGCGGTGATCTGCTCGGGCGTGTCCTTCGGCAGTTTGTAGGCGTTGCTCACGGCGCCGTAGGCGTCGGCGTCGCGCTGCACGAGTGCGCTGAGCGTGGCCACGAGCGCTGAGGCGTCGAGGGCCATCGCCTTCATCGACTCTTCCTGCGCGGCGTACTTCTTACGGCCGATGGTGAGGCCGGCGACCATCTGCGCGAGGGCGGCGGCGAGTGCGCCGACATGCGCGGCCACGGAGCCGCCGCCGGGGACGGGTGCGCCCGATGCCACGCTCGACACGAAGCCGGCGAGCGATTCGCCGCCGCTCACCGCGCGGCGCACTTTGTGTTCGAGCACCATCTCGTTGCTGAAGCCGCGCAACTGGATGTGTCGCGCGGCGGTCTCGAACAACACCTTCTCGGGCACGAGGCCGACGATCTCGGACCACGTGGGGGCCACGCCATGCGCCGCCGCTTCGGTGCGCACGGCTTCGAACGCGCGGTGCAATGGCGTGCGGTCGAGATCCACGAGGTTCATGCTCACCTGCGCTTGGCCATCGACTTCCATCCCTAAGCCCTTCACGTACTTGAGGCCGCCGGATGAACCACGCACGGCCTTCGCGACTTCCTTCGCCACGGCGAGGTTGGACGTGTCGCCGAGGTAGACGTTGTAGGCCACGAGGAACGGGCGGGCGCCGATGGCGGTGGCGCCCGCGGTGGGATGCACGGCGGCGGGACCGAAATCCGGCACGCGCGCGGGGTTGGTCGTGATCTCGGTGCGCAGGCCCTCGAACTCGCCGCGGCGCACGTCGGCGAGGTTCTCGCGATCAGGGCGCGTCGCGGCACGCTCGTACAAGTACACAGGAATGCTGAGCTCGCGCGCGATGCGCTCGCCGAGGGTGCGCGCACAACTGATCGCGTCTTCCATCGTCGCGCCCTCAAGCGGGATGAACGGCACGACGTCCGTGGCGCCGATGCGCGGGTGCTCGCCCTGATGCTTCGTGAGGTCGATGTGCTCGGCGGCCACCTGCATCGCGGCGAACGCCGCGTCAACGGCATGTTCGCGCGGCGCGACGGCGGTGATCACCGTGCGGTTGTGCGACGCGTCGGACGATGTGTCGAGGACGGTGGCGCCGGCGGAAGTCATGGCGGCCGCGATGGCGCGGACGACGTCGGGGGAGGACGTCGAGAAGTTGGGGACGAGTTCTAGCATGAGAGGAGCACGAGAGGCACGGGAGGCACGAGAAGCACGAGAAGCACGAGAGGCACGAGAAGCACGGGGGGCTACAGCTGTTGGCGGAGCCAGGCGTGCATGGATGGATTACCGGCGACGATCGGACCGAATGTGGCGTGGCTGGGAGTGCCGAGGAAATCCGTCGCCACGCCGCCCGCTTCTCTGATCAGCAGGATCCCGGCGGCGACGTCCCAGGGCGACAGGTCGTTCTCCCAGAACCCATCGAAGCGGCCGGCGGCGACCCAGGCGAGGTCGATGCTGGCGGCGCCGGGGCGGCGAACGCCGCTGGTGGCGGCCATCACCTTCGCGACCTGGTGCTGGTACGGGGGGATGTCGTCGGGGTGCTTGAAGGGGAAGCCAGTGCCGATCAGGGCGCGCTTGGGGTCGGTGATGGTCGACACGTGGAGCTGCTCGCTGCCCAGCCACGCGCCGCCGCCCGCATGGGCCGTGTAGACCTCGCCGCGGGGGACGTTGTGGACCACCGCGGCCGTGGGCACCCCATCGACCAAGACGCCGATCGACACGGCGTACTCGGGCACCCCGTGCAGGAAGTTCGTGGTGCCGTCGAGTGGATCGAGCACCACCGTCACACCCGTGTCACGCTCGGCGTCCGTCAACGACGCGGCGGTCTCCTCGGCGAAGAAGCGCGCATCCGGCAGTGTGGCGCGGAACACGGCCATCGCGGCGGCCTCGGCGGCGAGATCGACCTCGCTCACGAAGTCGTACTCGGCCTTCTGCTGCCACGTGATCTGGCGACGCCTGGGCGTGGCGTCGCGGATCACGTCGGCGGCCGCACTGGCCGCAGTGACGGCCAGCGTGAGGAGGGTGCGCCCGTCCGGGCGACTGACTGCCGTGAGGGTCATCAGGTCCGTAACTTTGAGGGATGCCACGCATCTTCAGCGGGATCCAGCCGACCGGCGAACTGCACATCGGGAATTATCTCGGGGCCGTGCGTAACTGGACGCAACTCCAGACCCAGTACGAAACATACCTGTGCATCGTGAATTATCACGCGATCACGGTGGCGTACGACCCGGCGCTCCTGCGCCAGCGGACCTTCGAGATGGCCGTGTCGCTGCTCGCGGCGGGCATCGACCCGGCCCGGGCGACGCTGTTCGTGCAGTCCGACGTGCCCGAGCACACGGAGCTGGCGTGGCTGTTCAACACGGTGACCCCGCTGGGCGAGCTGGAGCGGCAGACGCAGTTCAAGGAGAAGTCGGGGCGTCAGGAGTCCATCAACGCCGGGCTGCTCAACTATCCGGTGCTGCAGGCGGCCGACATCCTGCTGTACCGCGCGGATCTGGTGCCCGTGGGCGAGGATCAGGTGCAGCACTTGGAGCTGTCGCGCGTGATCGCGCGCCGCTGGAATGGCGCGTTCTCGCCCGAGGTGCCGTACTTCCCCGAGCCGCAGCCGCAGCTCACGCCCACGCGCCGCATCATGGGGCTCGATGGCGCCGCCAAGATGTCGAAGTCGCTGGGCAACACGGTGGGCCTGCTCGAAGAGCCCGACGCCATGTGGGAGAAGCTCAAGCCGGCCAAGACCGATCCGGCGCGCCTCCGTAAGAGCGATCCGGGCAACCCCGACGTGTGCAATGTGTTCTCGCTGCACAAGGCGTTCTCGCCGCAAGCTGTGCAGGACGACATGGCGACGCAGTGCCGCGCCGCGACGCAGGGGTGCATCGACTGCAAGAAGGTGCTGTTCGAGCACATGAACGCGGAGCTCACGCCGATCCGTCGGCGGGCCGCGGAGTACACGGCCGAGCCCGACGCGGTCCACGCGGTGTTGGCGCGCGGGGCGGAGCATGCGCGCGTGGTGGCGCGCGACACGATGCGGACGGCGCGCGACAAGATGGGGTTGTCGTGATGGGCGTTCGCTGAGCCGCGCGCACCGATGAGCGTGCGTCGCGTCGTGCTCGATCTGCGCGCCGTCGCGCCGGTGTGGCGCATTCCGGCGTCCATCGAGGAGCGCCTCGCCGCGGCAGCTCCCGCTGGATGGGAAGTCGTCGTGGTGCCCACTGACACCGTCAGCGATGGCGATGGTGGGCACGCCCCGTCACCGGAGCTCCTCGCCGCGATGCAGAGTGCCGAGGTGTACTTCGGATTCGGCATCACCGCGCCGTTGTTCGCGGCGGCGCCGCAGCTCAAGTGGGTGCAGTCGGCGACGGCCGGTGTGGGGAGTGCATTGTTCCCCGCGCTGCGCGAGAGCGATGTGCTGCTCACCAACTCAGCCGGCATCCACGCGATCCCGATGGCCGAGTATGTGATCGCCGGTCTACTGCACTTTTGGCGTGGGCTCGATGTGGCCGTGGCGCAGCAGCCGCGGGCGGCCTGGGACCGTGCGTTCTACATCGCGGCCGACACGCCGATCCGCGAAGTGGGCGAGAGCACCGTGCTGATCATCGGCGCCGGCGGGATCGGCTCGGCGTTGGCCGCGCGCCTCAGCGCGCTCGGCGCCACCTGCGTGGGGGTGCGGCGGCGGCCCGAGGCGGGGGTGCCAGCGGGTTTTACGCGGGTGGTCGGCCCCGAGGGGCTCGAGGCCGAGCTCAGGGCCGCCGATGCCGTCGTACTGGCCGCCCCGGGCACGCCGGGGACCAAGCAGATCCTCTCGGCGGCCCGCCTCGACCTGCTGCCGCGGCACGCGGTGGTGGTGAACGTGGGGCGGGGCAGCACGCTCGACACGGCGGCGCTGGCCGAGCGCCTCGCCGATGGGCGGTTACGCGGGGCCGCCCTCGATGTGTTCGACCCGGAACCGCTGGCGGCAGACTCGCCCCTGTGGCAACTTCGACAGGCGTTGCTGACGCCGCATGTGTCGGCGGTGACCGTCCACCGGTTCTGGGAGCGGGAAGCAGCGCTCTTCGTGGAGAATTGGTCGCGGTACCGCGCGGGCGAGACGCTGACGAACTTGGTCGATAAGGACGCGGGATACTGATGGAAAAGGTCATCAAAGCGGCGGTGGATCGCGGCGCGTCAGACCTGCACATCAAGGCCGGTGACGTGTTCCGCGCGCGCATCGACGGCAAGCTGGTGCCGCTGACGAAGCAGGCGCTGACGCCAGACCAGACCAAGCAGATCGCCCTGCGGCTCATCGCCAACGAAGACGACCGCGCCCGCATCGACAAACTGCGCGACTACGACTGCTCCTGGGGCGCGGCGGGCATCGGCCGGTTCCGCGTGAATATCCTGCGGCAGCGCTCGAGCTTCATGATCGTGATGCGCGTGATCCCCTTCGAAGCACCGAGCTTCGAGAAGTTGGGGCTGCCGGCCGCGTTGGGCGACATCGCCGAGGCCGAGCGCGGCATGATCCTCGTGACCGGCGTGACGGGCTCGGGCAAGTCGAGCACGATGGCCGCGCTGATCAATCGCATCAATGCGACGAAGAACAAGCACATCGTGACGCTGGAGAACCCGATCGAGTTCTTGCATCGCGACTTGCAGTGCTCGGTGACGCAGCGCAAGATCGGCGTGGACACCGACGGCTTCCAGAGCGGCTTGCGCGCGGCGCTGCGTCAGGATCCCGACGTGATCATGATCGGTGAGATGCGTGACGCCGAGACGATCGACACGGCGATGAAGGCGGCCGAGACGGGGCATTTGCTGATCTCGACGCTGCACAC
>JBEIVF010000129.1:0-6048 GCA_040374005.1 Gemmatimonadaceae bacterium
ACCCCGATGCGCTGCGCACGCACGCGCGTGGCACCAGCCGGCTGCGCGGCCGCAACGGTACGCAGGCCCAACGTGCGCGCGGCATCAGTGATGATCGGCGTCGTCGCGCCCGAACGCGGTACGAACCACGTGCCCGCCGCATACGTGCGCCCGTCGACCGTCGTGGCGGCCGTGGTGCGGAAGACCGGCGCGTTGGCGCCGAGCAACTTGTTCACCGCGATCACGGCATCGTTCTGTGCGGCGTCGAGCATCCAACCCGCGGCGCTCGTCGCGACCACGGCGGGATTCGGCGTCACCAATGCGTTCAACTTCTCGAACGGCCCCGTCACGCCGTCGAGCATGCGGTCATACTGGATGCCGAACTGCATCGCCAAGGTCCATCCGGCGTTGTCGTACGGCGGCGTGGGCGGCGCGCCCGGGAAACGGAAGTCGTTCGGGTGATCCTGCGGCTCGAACGAGTCCAGGATCATCGGACGGAACGCCTGACCGGCCTGCACGATGTACGAGCCCGCCGGATACTGCGTGCCACCCGCCGAGAACGCGGCGGTGGCGCGATGGACATCGATGCCCGTGTACTGCAGCGTGCGGACGAAGCGCGTGGCCGAGCCGAAGTCGGGCTGGTCCGCGCTCAAGATGTACGCGCGGGGATCACGATCAGCCGGACGACGCAACGCGGCGTCGAACTGCGCGCGCGTCGGGGCCGCTCTGCGGGCCGCACCACCGCGTCCGCCACCGCCACCACCACCGCCGCCCGCACCGCCACGTCCGCCGGCACCAGCTGCCGGCTGGATCGCCGCGACCTTCTTCGGCCAGATCGTCCACGAGTCCTTGTTACCCGACTCGATCGCATCGCGGCCCATCAGATACATGTTGTACAGGAACTGCTCGCGGTGACGCGTCGCGATGTCGAGCACGGCCTTGTTCGCGGTCACCGAGTAATCGATGGACGAGCGGAAGTGCCACACCTGCGGATCGATCGGCAGCGGCAGGTCACCGCTCCGGATCTGCCGGTTCGCGATGAACGGGATCGTGATCGGCGTCGGGTTGCCGATCGTCTCGGTGAGCAACCCGATCTGGTTGTGGAAGTACGCCGTCGTACGCAGGCCGCCGTTCCACCACGTGGAGTAGCTGGCGCCGCTCCGCATCACCGTACCGCCCTTCTTCTCCGCAACAAAACGTCCGTGCATCGACGCGCCCACGAGGTCAATGCCCGTGATGATCAGCGGATGCAAGTTGAAGTTCATCGGATCGCGGAACGGCGGCGCGAACATCACCGTCCCGGCCGGGCCGGTCTGGTGGTGATTGTACATGATCTGCGGATACCACTCGGTGTACATCACGCGGCTCACGTTGCGCGTCTCGGCCAGCGCGTTCATGTACGAGTCGCGGTTGTTGTCGTGGCCCGCGTACTTCTCGTAGAGGCGCGGAATGCCGCTGGTGCTCCGGCGCAGCGAGTCGGGCTCGCGCATATACCAGTCCGACACCAGCTCCATGCCGTCGGGGTTGGCGTGGGCCACGAGGATGATCGCGTCACGCAAGAAGCGCTGCATCTCCTCGTCGGTGCCGCTCACGATCTGCCACGTGGTCTCGATCAGCTGTTGTGCGCCGAGCACTTCGGTGGCGTGCAGGCCGCCATCGATCCAGACGATGGCCTTGCCTTCGTTCGACAAGCGGCGCGCTTCGGCCTCGGAGATGCCTTCGGCACGCGCGAGCCGTGCACTGATCTCGCGATAGCGATCCTTGTTCCGCAGATTCTCGGGCGTCGAGATGATCGCCATGATCTGCGGGCGCCCTTCTTCGGTCAGCCCGATCGTATCGAGTTCCATCCGGTCCGACTCGCGCGCGAGGCGCTCGAAGTACTGGTGGAGCTTGGTGTAATTGGGCAGCTGATAGTCGGCGCCGATCCGGTGCCCGAAGAACTGCTCAGGCGAGGTCAGCCGCGCTTGGGCGCCGGCGACCGCGGGGGCGAGCGCGACCAGCACGAGCAGGGCGCGGAACAGCGAGTGCGAACGACGCATCGGGGCGGAACTCCCTCGGGTGAGAACGCGAACGGTCCCCGCGAACGGGGCTCCCAAAGCTACGCCGCCGACTCGGCCCTCGTTGAGGGGCGGCGGCGTGACATCCGCCGCTGGGATGGGTATGCTACGGGATGCTTCGAATCCCCTTTTTGGGTGCCTTGCTGGTCCTGCCGGCCGTGGCCGTGCTCACCTCCAGGGGCCGTACGCTGGCCCGTCGCCCCGTTCTTCTGAGGTCATTCGGTAATGAGCGTTGATCGTCGTGCCTTCCTCGCGGCGCTGGCCGCCGCCCCCGTCGCTGCTGGTGTCGCGATGGCGCAGCAAGCGCGTCCCACGATGACCGTGTACAAGGACGCCAACTGCGGCTGTTGCAAGGCGTGGATCGACCATTGCACCAAGGCGGGCTTCAAGGTCACCGCGCGCGATGTCCCCGAATTGAACGCGATCAAGCGCGAGCTGGGTGTGCCCGCGCGCCTCGCGTCGTGCCACACCGGTGTCATCGGCCCGTACTTGATCGAGGGCCACGTGCCGGCGGACTTGATCGATCGGCTCCTCAAGGAGAAGCCCGTGGGTCGCGGCCTCGCGGTGCCGGGCATGCCGATCGGTTCGCCGGGGATGGAGGTGCCGGGCGCGACGCCGGACAAGTACCAGGTGATGTTGTTCGCCGCGGATGGGGCGACGCGGGTGTTCGCGAGTCGGTAGGCAGGCCTACCGCCGCAACGAATCCAACCGCCCCGGAAAATCCGTGAACATCCCATCCACGCCTAACCCGCGCAGCCGCACCATCTCGGCCACCTCGTTGACCGTGTACGGATGCACCACCAACCGCCGCGTGTGCGCCGCATCCACGAGCCGCTGGTCCACGAACCGGCGGCTCGGTCCCACCCCCATCGCATAGCGCGCAATCGAGTCCAGCGCCGTGTCCAGCGATCCCTCCGGCGCCTCATCCATCAGCTGCACCAACCACAGCTTCGCGTCGCGCTCCCGCAACCGGTGTAGCGAGGCCGCGCTGAACGACTGGATGAACATCCCACCCCCGTGCGCGTGCGCGCGGAGCCCGTGCCGGTCGATCACCGCCAGCAATGAGTCTTCCATCCCCGGCGCTGACTCCGGCGCTTTGGTCTCGATGTGATACCGCACGCGCGATCCATACCGCGTGAACACCGAGTCCAACGCGGGGATCCGCTCCTGCGCGTACTCCGGCCGCGCCCGAGCGGGATAGCGCGTGTTGAACCAGCTTCCCGCATCGCAAGTACGTAGCGCCGCCCACGTCTGATCGCGCACTGCGCCCGTGCAGCCGGGCCCCCGCACCGTGCGGGTGAGCGAATCGTCGTGCAACACGACCAGCACACCGTCCGACGTCATCTGCAGGTCCTGCTCGATCACATCAGCGCCCTGCGCCAGCGCCCGCTCCCACGCGGCGAAGGTGTGCTCGGGGGCCTCACCCGAGGCGCCGCGATGGGCCACGACCAAGAAGGGCTCGGCGGGAGCTCCCCACGCAAGAACGAGCGGAACAGACAGGGCGATCAGGAGGAGGCGCATCATGCAAGTTTGCGCCCAGGCGCCTCCTACGGAATCTTTACAGGGTCACATCCTCGTCACACCCTCTCTTCACGCCCCCCGCAATGCGCCGCACCCCCGTCGTCGCCCTCGCCGCCGCTCTCGTCACCGCCTGCGCCGCCGAACCCGAGAACCCCGCTGACCTCATCGTCGTCGGTGGCACCATCTACACGGCCGACAGCACGCACTGGACGGCCGAAGCGATGGCCGTGAAGGACGGAAAGGTGCTCTATGTGGGCACGCGCGACAGCGCGATGACCTTCAAGGGCAAGGCCACCGTCATCGAGGACATCGCCGGCGCCACCGTCATCCCCGGCATGACCGACGCGCACGCCCACGTCCTCGGGCTCGGCGAGTTCCTCCGCGATGTCGATCTGCTCGAGACCACGTCGTACGACGAAGTCATCGCCCGCGTCGTCGAGCGCGCCAACACCACCCCCAAGGGCGAGTGGATCCTCGGCCGCGGTTGGGACCAGAACGATTGGCCCGACAAGGCCTTCCCCACGCACGAGAAGCTCAGCGCGGCCGTGCCCGACCATCCGGTGATGCTCACGCGCATCGACGGGCACGCGATCCTCGCCAACGCCGCGGCCATGACGGCCGCCGGGGTGACCAAGGCCAGCGTGTCGCCCGCCGGTGGCAGCATCGAACGCGACGCGCAGGGCAACCCGGCCGGCGTGTTCGTCGACAACGCCGAATCGCTGGTCGCCAGCGCGATCCCGCCGATGAACGCCGAGCAAGTGCTCGCCGCCGTGAAGATCTCGCAGGCCGAGATGCACCGCTGGGGCTTGACGAGCGTGCACGACGCGGGTGCGCAAGTGCTCACGGTGGACGCCTACGAAGCGCTCGGCAAGCAAGACTCGCTCACCATCCGCTTGTACACGATGCTCAGCGACAACACGCCGCTGCTCAACGCGTGGTACGCGCGCGGTCCGCAGAGCGGTCTCTACGGCGATCGCCTCTGGGTGCGCGCCATCAAGGGCTACATGGACGGCGCGCTCGGCTCACGCGGCGCGGCGCTCCTCGCGGCGTACACCGATGCGCCGCACACCAACGGCCTGCTCGTCTCCACGCCCGAGCACATCCGTGAACTCGCCGACTCGGCCACCAAGTACGGCTTCCAGTTCAACGTGCACGCCATCGGGGACCGCGGCAATCGGATCGTCCTCGACATCTTCGACGCTGCGTTCACAGCGACGCCGGTGGCCGACGCGCGGTGGCGCATCGAGCATTCGCAGATCATCGAGTCGTCCGACATCCCACGCTTCAAGGCGCTCAATGTGATCCCGTCCATGCAGGCCAGCCACCAGACCAGCGACATGTACTGGGCCGGTGAGCGCCTCGGCGAAGCGCGTCTCGCCGGCGCCTATGCGTGGCGGTCGCTGCTCAACACGGGCGTCATCATCCCCAACGGCTCCGACTTCCCGGTGGAGTTGGTGAACCCGCTCATCTCGTTCCACGCCGCGTTCTCGCGGCAGGATGCGAAGAACTGGCCCGAAGGCGGCTGGCGCAGCGAAGAGCGTATGACGCGTGAAGAAGCGTTGCTCTCGATGACCGCGTGGCCGGCGCAGGCCGCGTTCCAAGAGGCGATCCTGGGCACGCTCACGGCCGGCAAGTACGCCGACTTCGTCGTGCTCGATCAGGATGTGATGACGGTGCCGCCCGAACAGGTGCTCGCCACGCAGGTCAAGCAGACGGTGGTGGCGGGCAAGACGGTGTACGCGAAGTAGCCGCATGCTCCCCCACCCCGTTCGTCTCCAACTCCTCGTCGCCCGCACGGCGATGCTCGCCGGCGTGCTCGCGCTGGGCGCGGCCGCGTGGTTCACGCGACGCAGCAACGCCGACACCATCCTGCCGTCGGAGACGCTGCAGGCGTTGACGTATGTGTTCTACGGGATCGGGACGATGACGCTCGTGGGGCTCATCCTCTTGCGCACCCGACTCAGCGGGGCGAGCACGGACCAGCAGCGCGCGATGTACCTCGGCGGCTACGCGGCCGCCGAGGTGGTGGCGGTGCTCGGCGGCGCGATCTGGTTCACCGGGGGCGACAGGACCTGGTACATCATCGGCCTCGTGCTGATGGCCGTCTCGTTCCAGATCCTGCCGCTCCGGCGGGAGTGAGGCGTACCGCTTCGTGATCGTGAAAGTGTGCGTCGCCGTGCATCGGGTATCACCAGCCACCGCACCAGCGACTCCCGTGAACCACTCCCTCGCCCGAGGGTGCGTCACAGACCATCTTTTCCCCTATGCGAGTCGTCTCCCTCCTCCCCTCCGCCACCGAGATCGTCGGGGCCCTTGGTGCACTCGAGCACCTCGTCGGTGTCACGCACGAGTGCGACTGGCCGCCGGTGGTCAATTCGCGCGCCCGCGTCACCTCATGCGCCGTGGACTCCACGGCCTCGCCGGCGGCCATCGACGCCGAAGTGCGTGACCTCGCGCACACCGGCACGCCGCTCTACGGTATCAAGGAGCG
>JBEIVF010000057.1:0-10015 GCA_040374005.1 Gemmatimonadaceae bacterium
GCCGCCGCGCGCTCCACCGCGGCCGTCGCCGCCACGAGCTGTGCCGTGGCCTTAGCCTCCGCGACCGCCGCGAGTCCGGCCTCGGCCCCCGCGGCATCGACCACCGCTCTGAGCGATTCCCACTGCGGCGCATGCGCGGCCGTCGTGTCCACCGCACGGCGTTGCGCGGCGATCTCGGCCGTGAGCGCCTGCTGCGCCGCCGTGACCGCCGCCAACCGCGCCCTGAGCACGGGCTCCTCCTCGGCCGTGGCCGCGAGCCGCGTCAGTCGCTTCTCGAGTGGCAGCAACTGCTCGAGCTCACGGCGCACCACCGCGTGCCGTGCGGCGTCGTAGCCGGTGGGGAGCGTGGCGAGATCGGCCCGCACGCCGGCGAGCCGTGTCTCCAATCGGATCCGATCCTTGGCGAGATCAGCGAGCTCACCGGCCGCCACGCGCGCGCGCTCGAGTTTCCGCTCCAACTGGGTCACGGCGGCCTGCAACATACGCCTCTGCTCATCCATCGCCGTGACGGTCGCGGGCCGATCCGCGAGTTGCTCGACGCGCGACCGCCAGTACGACCCGTCCACCTTCACCACGTCGAGCTGCGTATCCAACGTGTCGAGCAGCGCGCGATAGTTTACGCCGATGGGACGTTGACACGTGGGGCAGAGCCCCGCCTCGCCGGCGACGATGATGCGCTCGCGTTGATCACGCAGCTCGGTGTATTGCTCGCGCAACGCATCGCGTTTGGTCTCGGCCTCTTGGCGATCACGGACCCAGTCGGTATGCGCGGACTCCAACGCGGCCTCCAACGCCGCGAGCGCTTGCCGCTGCGTCTCGACCTCGGTGGTGAGCGTCTCCTCGATCTGCGGCGCCTCGGCGATGATGACGCGCCGCTCCTCCTTGCGCGCGATCTCCTCGGTGACGGCGCGCTCCGAATCCACCAGCGCCGCGCGCCGTCCTTCGGCGCTCGCGAGTTGGTCGAGGGCCTCGCGCTCGGTCTGCAATGCCGCGAGCGGCAGCAAGGCCTCGCGCAACGTCGCGCTCTCGGTCACCGCACTCGTCGCGGTCGCGAGCTCCTGCGTGAGGCGCTCCACATCGCGCGTGCGCTCGACCACGGCCTGCTCACGCATCCGGAGTTCCGCCACCGCGGCGTGATGGGCCTGCTGCTCGGCTTCGGCGATCTTCCATTGTGCCGACAAGGCCTCGAGCTCGGCGGCGGCCGCGTCGCGCCGCCGCTGCGCCTCGGCGGCGGCCTCCTCGGCCTGCGCCCGCGCGGTGGTCGCGTCGGCCAGGGCTTGGCGCACGGCGGCCTCGTCGGCCATGCCCTGCTCCACCCCGGTGAGTTCGGCATTGAGCTCGCGACGACGGCTACGCGCCATCTCCTGCGCAGCGCGCAGTCGCTCGTAGCCGAGGACCTTGGACAGGAACTGCGCGCGCTCGGTGGGCCCGAGCGCGGTCATCACACTCAGTTCCTTCTGTCCGGTGAAGTAGGTGTTGAAGAACTCCGTGCGCGACATGCCGATGCGGCGCTGGATCACCTCGTTGACGGCACTGATGGAATTGGCCACCGGCATCTCGCCGCCGTCGAGGTATAGCTCGGCCGTCGTGAGCCCACGCACCACGCGGTACCGATGGCCGGCCAGATCGAAGGCGAGCTCCACGCGGACCGTCGCGCGCGGGGCCGCGCGCTGGAACTTGATGGTGTCCCGCTTCCCTCGTGCGGCATCCATGCCGTACAGCGCCCACGCGATGGCCTCGAGGATCGTCGTCTTGCCCGCCCCGTTGGGCCCGATGATCCCCGTGATGCCGTCCCCGAACTCGATCACACTGTCGGCGTGCTGACGGAAGTTCTGCAGTTGCAGCGCGCGGAGTCTCACGCGTCCTCCGTCGTCGGCATCGCGGGCGTGGACGCGCTCACCTGCTCGAGGTAGCCCAAGCCCAGCGCGACGAAGGTGTCGCGATCGAGTTCGTTGTCCAGCGGCCGCAGTTCGAGACGCGTGCGCACTTGATCGGCGAGCGTGGCCCGCGCCCCCGGTGCGCCCGAGGCCTGATCGCGGGTCGCGACCTCCGGCCGACGGACATCGAGATGGAAGTGCACGGCACGTCGCCGCCACTCGCGCACCTTCTTGTGGTCGAGGTCGCGCCCGACGGCACGGGGAACGTTGCGGACCACCAAGCGCACGACCTTGTCCTCGATGCCGCCGTCGCACGCCTCCACCGCAGCGGCGATCCGCGCGTCGAGATCCACCGCGCCCAGCCCGTCACCATCGAGGGCGGGCAGGTCGAGGAACACACGTCCCGGTGGCAGCGGCAGGAACCGGACCTGATGCGAGGCCAGCTCCACTTCGACGATGCCCTTCCCAGGCAACCCCGCGCGGCGCTCACTGCGCAGCTCCGTCCACGGATCGGCGCTGGTGTAGTCGAGCGCGCCCGCGTAATACGCGCGCGGCCCCACCGGATGATGCACGTGGTAGTGCCCGAGCGCGATGTAGTCCCAGCCGAGGTCCTCGAGGACGGCGTCGGGCACCTTGAGCGCGGCGCGCTCCCCGAGGATGCGCTCGGGGATCACCGTGCCCGCTTCGGCATGCATCAACAACACGTTGTGCGTGACGTGCGGATCAGGTGAGAGATCCATCGTCAACGCGGGCACATCAGGCACCGCGAGGATCGAGAGATCGCGCTCGGCGAAGTGCAAGCGCTGCGGCGTCCCTTCGACCACGCGGACGCCGAGCTGCGCGAAGAGCCGCAGGATGCACACCGTCTCGCTGGAGCGCGGGGTGTCGTGATTGCCGGCGACCATCACGATCTCGGTCCTGGGGAGCGCCTGCCGCATCCGCGCGAACTGCGCGAAGGCGTGCAGGATGGCCGGATTGGTGGGCCGCACTTGGTGGAACACATCACCGGCGACGACGATCACATCAGGCGTGCGACTGATGCCGAGATCCACGGCCCGCGTAAGGGCCTGCGCCACGTCCGCCTCGCGGAGGTTGATGCCCGCGGGGGTCTGGCGCTGATATTGGCGAAAGCCGAGGTGCAGGTCGGCGAAGTGGAGGAGCCGCACGGAGAGGGATCAGGGCGAAGGCGGCCGGGTGCGCATGGTTTGTGTCACCAAGACCTTCACCAATAATGGCGTGCCGCCACCGGGGACGCTCACCAGCGACTCCATCGTCACGCGCGCCCGGGACTCGGTGATCCATCCGCGCCGACGATCGAGGAGGAGCGTCCCCGCGAGGCCCCCCGACAGTTGCTGCACCGAGGCCGCCGCCTCACCCGGCGCGGGCCGTGCGACGATGAGCCGCCCTCGGATCGAGATCCACGCGAGATCGCCATTGGCGGTGATGGAATCGAGGGTGAAGACGGCCCGGAGGGTCCCCGCCAGGGCCGGGGTCGCGGCATCAGCTGGCAGGGGAAGATCCCGGGTCCACGCTTCGCCGACGGTCACGGCCTTCGTCGGCAGGACGGCCGGCATCGCCCCGAGCAAGGCCTGCAGCTCGGGATCGATCTGCTGGAGTCCCGTGATGATCTCGGAGGCACCGCTCCGCGCCACGCGCAGGCGCATTTGCACGCCCTCCATGCCGCGGTCCACCCCGGGGAACGGACTCGCCCCGATGGAGCCCGTGGTGCGCATCCGCACCGAGTCCACGATGGCCAGGACCGTGGTGCCCGCTGGATCGGCGCGCTCCACGATGTCCCGCGTGAGCACGCGGTAGGACGATGAGATCGTGGTGGTCGAGTCGGGCAGGCCGCGCGGGCCACCGGTGAGGGTGACGCGGTGCTCCAGCGCGATGAACAAGGTGTCGCCAGGCCGCGGCCGCACCTCGAGCGCGATGCCCTGCGCCCCAAGGACCATCGGGATCGCCAGCAACGCGGCGACGAGGCCGCACCGTGGGTCGCGCATCTAGAACGCGTACGGATCGTCGAGCGGTGGCGCCGCGCGGAGCGGGGCGGCGGTCACGGGGGTCACGGGGACCACGGGGACGTGTCCCTTGAACTGTGACTCGAAGAACGCTTTGACATTGGCCGGACGCATGCGGACCGTCGCATTGCGCGCGCGGAGGATGTCGTTCTCGTCGTACCGGGCCACGAACTCCTGCACGTACGCTCTGCTGATCGCGGGGTCCAGCAGCCGCAGCGACCGGGTCACGGCCTCGTCGAGCGTGGGCGGCGCCACGGGCGGGAACCGCTCCGATCCATCGCGCCCCGTGAGCACCGCCGGACGCGGGAACCGCACGAACACGGGCTGCGCGAAATGCGGATGCCGCACCATCAGCTGGCCTTTGTCCAGCGTGGCGAGCTTGGTGCGCACGGCCGGCGAGAGCGTGCCGTACCCGGGCGTCGCGAGCTCATCGCCGTCCATGCGGCCGAAGAGCGCGGTGCCGCAGTTGCCGACGACCCGCCGGTGGACCTGCGAGCGGAACTGCTGCGCCCCGAAGAGCACGAGTCCCAAGTACCGACCACGTTCGGCGATGTCGAGCAGCATCTTGCGCACATAAGTGTCAGGACCGTCGGACGGCGCGTACTTGTTCAACTCGTCCACGAAGACCACCACGTGATCCACGCCGAGCGCGCGCCGTTCCAGATGTTCGCGGAGCTGCGAGACGATGCGCGCGAAGATCAGATCCTGCGCATCCTCTTCCTGCATCGCGACGTCCACCACATACACCGTCCGATCGACAAAGCTCCCGAAGGGCAGGTCCGAGGGCTGGCCATCGTCGGTCACCAGCCCACGGCAGCGGGTGGAGATGTTGGACAACCGGTTGCGCACCTTGCGGATGGTGGCGGCATGATGCGTACGCCAATGCTCCTTGCCGGTGTCCTCCATGAAGCGGAGCACGTCGCGGAACCACGCATCGAGATCGGCGAAGGTCAGCACCTGGTGCACGGTGCCGGTGTCGGTCTCGAACGACTTCTGCACCACGCGCTCGCGGATGAAGTCGATCAGTGCATCGGCCTTCGCATCGACGTCGTCCTTGTTGAGCAGGACCTCGGCGTACTGCAGGACCTCGCCGAGCCCCCACGTGAGGGGCGACACGTTATGCTGGAGCGCGTCGTGCGAGCGGTACGTGGCCAGCGACCAGCCGGCCGCGGTGTACGGCGCATAGAGCTCGAACTTGTCGAAGGGCCGCGCGGGGACCGCGAGCCGCTCGTAGATCGCCTCGTCCTCGGGCGTGAGCGTGCCCATCTGGTCGAGGAAGCAGAGGTCGGAGCCCTTCACGTTGAAGCACACCGCCGCGACGCTCCCCTTGCCCGCCGGGAAGTGCGCGAACAGCGAGGCCATGAGCCACTCAACAGCGCTGGTCTTGGTCGCCAGCCCCGACACGCCCGTGATGTTGAGGTGCGCCGCCTCCGGCCCCACCAAGAAATCGGCGTCGAGATACACCGGCGATTGCACCGTGCCGGCGCGGTACACCCCGATGGGGATGGCCGTGCGATCCTCCGGGGCCAAGTAGGTGTCCATCCGCAGCGCCGCGGCCACATCATCGTCGGTGGCGAGATACACCGCGCCCAACGGGACCGGCTGCAGTGGTTCATCCGGCACCTGCCGCAACACCTGCGCTGTGTACAGGCGGATCTCGGTGCGGGCGGTGGGTGGCGCCGGCGCCGCGGGATCGCCGTCACGCCCCATCACCTCGTGCAACGGCGAGGCCACATCGGTCCACGCCTCGCCATCGGAGACCACGCCGTACACCACCGGACGACGCCCAGCGATCGCGTGGTCGCCTTCGACGCGCACGATGGTGCCGATCCCCACCGGCGCATCGAGCGCGGTCCAGAAGTGGAACGAGTGCGGCGTCGTCGGGCGACGCTCTGTGGCTACGACCAGTCCGAGCGGTGTCATCGTCATGCGGTAGCGCGCAGCCCGAGGCCACGCTTGAGATACGATTCGCAGCGCGCGATGCCATACGGCATCACATCCCAGCGCGCGTCCGGCAACGCCAGCGGCGTGCGCTCCGCCATCACCCAGCGCGACACATCGTCGGCCCGCGCCGTCGCCTCGCCGTGATCCGCCACCTCGATCCGCACCAGACCGAACAGCGGATCAGCCGCGCGCGGCGCCCGGAGCCGCAGATACCACGTCCACACCCGTGAGCGATGGTGACTGCCCGTGAGCTCCACGACGGCGGTACGGTGCCCCTCGGGCAACGTCAGCAGCGCGGGGATCGCCTCCGGCGCACTCACCAGCGTCCGATGCGACTTCACGAGGCCCACGATGCGCGGTGCGTGCGCGGCGTCGCCCAAGGTGGCGATGCTGCCGTCCACACACAGGGGCGACACCCCATCGGTGGCCCAGCGCTCGGCGAGCGCGCGTTCCTCGGCGGCCCGCGCCTGTTCGACCACATGCACGGCCTTGGCGAGGAGCGAGTCTGGATGGCACACCTCGTCCTCCACCGCGCTATCGACGAGCGGCATTGCAGCGGAGAGCGCCTCCCACATCGCGGGCTCCACCCGCGCGCGCGGCGCGATCACCAGCGTGCGGTCGCGCACGCCGTGGGGCCACACGGAGAGGGTGCGCGCCGTGCGTTGCAGGATCACCGCACCCACGCGCGCGATCACCACCGGCGCGCCCCCGGGGAGCCAGAGCGCCACGCGGCTCTCTTGCACCCCATCGAGGAAGCCGCCGAAGGCCGCAGCACTGCCCGCGACCGCTCGGATGGACGGCCCGGTCTCCACCACGGGCATTGGCGCGACGCGCGGCGGGCTTGCGGCCTCGCGCTGCCATTCGAGAGGTGTTCCCCCATCCGTGACGGTGGCGCCCGGCGCGAACCGGGCGAGCGTCCGCCACAGCTCGCGCACGCGGGCCGTGCCCGCGCCCTGCTCGTGCGATCGCTCAGATATGCCCGCTTCGGCCCTCATCCTCGGCATCGTAGTCGCCGCCGCTCGGTGCGACAAGCCAGCGCGTGGCGCGATCGTTTCCGCGGCCAGGGCAGCGGGTGCCTCGACCGCGTCGCGCGTTGACTCACTCGACGCCGATGTCCCACGCCTGCTCGAGATCCTTGCGCGAGTAGGCCCGGAACGCCGTCATCGTCTGCGTCGAACGGATCCCAGGCACCTTCGGGAACTCCTCCGTCACCACGTGGGCGATGCCCTCGTACTCGGCGACGCGCACGATGGCGACGAGATCCCACTCGCCCGACACCGAATACACTTCGGTCACGCCGGTGATGCCCGCCAGATGGCGCGCACAGGGGCCGATCTGCGACGGCTCACACTTGATGAGCACGATGGTGGTGATCATGCGCGCAACTCCCGGTATGCGGTGAGGATCGCCGTGGCGCCGGCGACGACTTCGTCCATCGAGGCCGCATACGACATGCGGATCCAGCCCGGCGTGGCGAACGCCGCGCCCGGCACCACGGCCACATTGTGTCCGTCGAGCAAGCGGTCCGCGAAGGCCGCGCCGTCGGCCTTGGGTGCTTCGACGTACAGGTAGAACGCGCCCTCGGGCGGGATCACGCGGAGGCCCGGCTCGGCGCCGAGGATGGCCATCGCCGCATCGCGACGCGCCTTGAAGGCGCTGACCATCGTCGCGATCTCGCGGTCGGCCTGTGCGGTCTGCGTGAGCGCGGCGAGGGCCGCGTACTGCGACACCGTCGCGGCGTTGGACGTGGTGTGCGACTGGAACGCGTTCATCGCCGAGGCCAACGGGGCCGGCGAGATCGTCCACCCGATGCGCCAGCCCGTCATCGCGTACGCCTTGGCGACGCCGTCGATCACGACCACGCGCTGCATGCTCGGCGCCACCTGCAGGCCGCTCGTAGCCGCCGCGCCGTACACGATGCGCAGATAGATCTCGTCGGTGATCATCCACCACCCGCGCTCCTCAGCCAGCTCGAACAACGCGCGCAACTCGTCCGCCGAGTACACCGAGCCCGTGGGGTTGTTCGGTGAATTGAGCA
The DNA here is from genome assembly GCA_040374005.1 of Gemmatimonadaceae bacterium. Lineage (GTDB taxonomy): Bacteria > Gemmatimonadota > Gemmatimonadetes > Gemmatimonadales > Gemmatimonadaceae > DASRAP01. Next base: position 7,881 of record JBEIVF010000057.1, read on the forward strand.
TCACGCCCTTCGTGTCGCCGGTGGCGTGACGACGCAGATCGTCGGCGCTGACCTTGAAGCCACGGGCGGGGTCCGTCGGCACGGGCACCACGCTAGCGCGCGCGAGGCCCACCATCTCGAAGTAACTCGTCCAGCTCGGCACCGGGATCAGGACGTCGTCCCCAGGGCCGAACACCGCCATACACGTGTTGAAGAGCGACTGCTTGGAGCCGTTGGACACGACGATGTCGGCCGGCGTGATCACCGGCAGGTGCGGCGCGCGCACGGCGTTGGCGTGCGCGGCGATGGCCTCGCGGAGCGGGAGGATGCCCTCCGTGTTGGTGTACTTGGTCGCGCCGGCGTCGAGCGCGGCCTTGGCGGCATCGCGGATGAACGTGGGCGTGATGAAGTCGGGCTCGCCGGCGCCAAGGTCGATGATCTGGCGTCCCGCAGCCTTGAGGGCACGCGATTTCGCCGCCACGGCGATGGTGGCCGAGGGCTTGAGCTGGGCGATGTTGGCGGACGGGACGAAGGACATATCGGTCGGCGAAGAGAGGGGCGACCCACGGCGAGGCGAAATCGAGTAGATTTCAGGGAAGAAGGTTAACTGGCGGGGGTTCCCCCCCGCCACGCTTTTTGCCAATCGGACCAAGCTGTGGATACTCTCTCTGGTGCTGCCGCGCCTACGCGCGCCGCGCACATCGTACATTTCGCCCCCGCCGAGCCGACCCGCTTGGCTCGCCTTGCCCTCCCCTCGCTGACGGGCGCTGATGCCGCCGCCGGCACGCTGCGGACGCTCGTCCTGACGGTGGACGCCGACGCCGCCGTGGGCACCGCCAACTGCGTGGCCGCCGAGTTGGGCGCTGGGGGCGCCTTGCTCGCTGCCCTGACCACGCCATCACGGGCGCAGCGCGTCCTGACCCACAGCACGCCGATCGGTGCCGCCATCCCGGTGGTGGCCGCGGCCGCGCTCCTCGCGCGGGCCGCACTCCCCATGGCCGATGTGGCGATGGTCGTGATCCAGATGCCGGCCGAAGGTGATACGGCGGCGCTCGAAGCCCTCGACACCGTGCTCGCCGAAGTCCCCAAGGGCGCGCGTCGTGTGCTGTTGGCCGCGGCCGAGAGTACGGCGGTGGACGCCCTCGTGGAGCGCCATTTGTTCAAGGCGCGCAAGATGCGCGAGGACACGTTGGAGCACGTCGTGTCGACCGCGACGATCCGCGCGCTCACCACGGGTCGTTCGGCCCGCTGGGAGACGCTGCGTCGCTTGATGGACGAGCTCGATCCGGCGTCGACGGTGGTCGTGGCGGCGGATGCCGCCGAAGAAGGCGAAGCGCGGCATTGGTTGGCGGCGCTGGGCTACCCGTCGGACGGCGCGGTGCGTGTGACGCGCGGCGCGATCCCCGAAGGCGTGACGTTGGTGGTGTTCCCGTCGATCCCGACGGCGCCGGCGCTCACCACGGCATGGGCGGCGACGCCGGCGCACTTGGTGGTGCTCTGCGGTCCGGGTGAGGTCGCGGGCCTGCGTGGGCTCGCGTCGCACATCAACGTGCGGCCGTGGAACCTCGACGGCCCGCTAGCGCAGGCCGAGTCGAAGGACGCGGTGACGCGCGCCAAGCTGCGGAGCTTGTTGGCGAGCGGCACACTGAGCCGTGAGCTGAAGACGTTGGCGCCGTTGTTCGACGAGTTCGACGCGAGCGAGATCGCCGCGGCCGCGTTGGCGTTGGCGACCGACGCCGAGCGCGCCGCGGCGAAGGTGTACATCCCGGCGGCCTCTGCTGCCGCGGAGCGTCCCGCCGCACCGCCGGCGCGCAGCGGCGAGCGCAGCGATCGTGGTCCACGTCCGGACCGTGGCGTGCGCGGCGATCGTCCGCCGCGCTCGTCCGATCGTGGGGAGCGCGGGGAGCGCAGCGACCGTGGCGAGCGTCCGGCGTCGAAGAGCTACGACCGTGGTGATCGGCCGGCATCGAAGAGCTTCGATCGTGGGGAGCGTCCCGCGCCGCGCAGCTTCGATCGTGGGGAGCGCAGTGAACGTCCCGCATCGAAGAGCTTCGATCGTGGGGAGCGCCCCGCGCCGCGCAGCTTCGATCGCAGCGATCGTCCGGCGCCACGGAAGGGGCCACCGAAGCGGAAGTAGCACGAGAGGCACGAGAGGC
>JBEIVF010000038.1:0-12029 GCA_040374005.1 Gemmatimonadaceae bacterium
AAGAAGGCCGCGAAGAAGGTAACGCGGAAGAAGGTCGCCAAGAAGACGGCGAAGAAGGCCGCGAAGAAGACGGCGAAGAAGGCCACGCGGAAGAAGGCGACGCGCAAGAAGGCGACGCGCAAGAAGGCCGCAAAGAAGCGCTAGTGCAACAAGAACGCCGACCCTCGGGTCGGCGTTCTTGTTTCTAGAGGCACGAGAAGTACGAGAGGGCACGTGAGGGGCACGAGAAAAAAGAAGACCGAGCAGCGATGCGCCCGGTCTCCCTGAAAATCTCGTGCTTCTCTCGTGCCCTCTCGTGCTCCTCTCGGATCACGCCGCCCGCGTCTCCGTCTCCAGGTCCGGCACCGAGCCCCAGACGTACCACGAGAACCGCGGCTCGGCCTCGGCGCGACTGCCGCGCGAGATCACAATGCCCACTGCTTCCTCTTCGGCTGCCGTCGCGATGCTGGTGTCCATGTGCTGCCTACCTTGATGCTGGCTGATGTCGGTGGCGCTGCGTCGGCGGTCTCGCCAAGGCGCGCACTGTCAACCACCTATCAATTGCACAAGTGATGACACGATCCGCACTGAACGCAAGTCACTGTGATTCAAAGACTTGCAGATATGGTGTGGGCTGGCAACCAATCGTGTACGTGTATCCTTGACACGAACTTCGTGTCAAAATGATACGCTACGAGGCCTTCCGCGCGACGAACGTACGCGACTCACGGCTCGACTCGGGCTCCAGCGTGATCGTCCACCCGGTATACGACTCGCGTAGCTCCTCAAGGTCCATCGCGTGCTGCCCGGCCACGATCGTCTCGACCAAGTGTACGCCGCCGTCGCGCGTCGCACTCTGCAGGGCCGACAACACCCGCGCCCGCTCGGCGGGCGCGAGCCCCGCAAAGGCCGCCGGGGAGCAGACCACGGCCGCGAGCTGTTGCGCCGGAGCCCACGAGGCCAACGCCCCCATCTCGGCGTGCACGTACGCCGACAGCCCGTGCTCCAGGGCGGCGTCCATCACGCGTTGCACCATGTCAGCCTCCGGTTCGACCGCGGTCACCGTGCAGCCATTGGCCGCCAAATACAAGGCCGCCGTTGCGTGCGATGGGTGCGCGACCAACACATGCGCATCGGTCGCGGTCGGGAGATTCCGCACCAGCGGATCGTCCGCGGTCAGCCCCCACGTCTCCGGTCGACGCAACGTCGCCATCTCCTTCCGCCGCCGCCGCGCCCACGTGCCGTACGTTGGGATGCGGAGGCGGGCCGTGATGATCCGGTCCACTTCGTCGCGTAACACCAGCTCGTTGAGCGTGACCTGCTCTTGCTCATGCAAGCGCACGACGGCTTCGTCGGCGATCTTCAAGAGCGCCGACCGCGAGACACGATCTTTGTAGTCCTCGATCTCGCCCTCGACGTAGTCGTCGTATTCCTGCTTGAGCGAGATCCGTGTCGCGAAACCCATTGGCGCCGTCCGGGGTTGGAACATCACGAATGTAATGCCACGCCTCACCCAAACAAGACAGACGCCCCAAGAACGAAGACGATGCCCACCCCGATCGGTCACTCCCCGTCCCGCGGCGATGCCTGAACTTCCTGAAGTCGCCGACGCACTCCGTCGCATCAGTCGCTTCGTGCGCGGCCGCACCATCGTCGCCGTCAGTACGCACCACCCGTCGGTCGCGCGCCATCTGCCGCCGGCCGCGCGGCGCCGACTCGTCGGGCGGACCGTCACGACCCTCCAACGGCTCGGTAAGCACCAACTCTTCCACCTCGACGATGGGAGCGTTCTGCTCGCGCACTTCCGCATGACCGGTGACTGGGCCATCGCGCGCCCCGGGACCGCGTTGCCCCCCTTCGCGCGCGTCGTGTTCACCTTCGACGATGACGTGCGTTTGGTCCTCGTCGATCCGCGCGTCCTCGGCACCATCACGCACCACCCCGCCGATGCGCTGCCCACGTTGGACCTCGGGCCCGATCCCCTCAGCCGTCGGTTCGGCGCGGCACTCTTGGCCGAGCAACTGCGCAGGAGACGTGGCCCGCTCAAGACCGTGCTGCTCGACCAGCGCGTGATCGCCGGCCTCGGCAACATCTACGTGGCCGAGGCCCTGTGGCATGCGCAACTCGATCCCCGCCGCGCGTCGAACACGTTGCACGCCACCGAATGCGCGCGCCTCGCCCACGCGATCAAAGCCGTGCTCCGCGCCGCCCCAGGCGGACGCTACTGGGAGCGTCAGACCAGCGACGAACTCTGGCAGGTCTACGACCGCGAAGGCGAACCGTGCCGACGCTGCGGCGCGGCGATCGCGCGGTTCACGCAGGGCGGGCGGTCGACGTATTGGTGTGCGTGCCAGAGGCACGAACACCAGAAGCACGAGTGGCACGAGTGGCACGAGAAGCACGGGTAAGGACCCGTGCCACCCGTGCTTCTCGTGCTACTGCACTCAGACACCTTTCTCAATGAGGGCCCCTTTGAGATACCCCGTCTCCGGTACCGTCAGCACCTCGGGGTGATCCAACGGTTGACCGCTCAAGCCTCGCAGCACGATGCGGCCGCCGGCATCCGCGGCGGCGCGTTGGAGCATCTCCCAGAACAGCGGCTTCGTCACGTGATAGCTGCAACTCGCCGTGAGCATCACACCGCCTGGCGCGAGTAAGCGCATCGCGCGCAGGTTGATCTCGTGGTAGCCGCGCAGCGCCGCGCCCACCGACTGGCGGTTCTTCGCGAACGCCGGGGGGTCCACCACGATCGTGTCGTACTGCGCACCCGCGCGCTCCTCCGCCCGGAGGAACTCGAAGGCGTCGGCCTCGACCGGCTCGATGTTCGTCAGGCCGTTCAACGCCGCGTGCTCGGCCACGCGCGCGAGGGCGGGCGCCGAGACATCCACGGCCGTCACGTGCGTTGCGCGTTGCGCGAGATGGAGCGCGAACGATCCGTGGTACGCGAAACAGTCCAACGCGCGGCCGCGGGCGAGGGCGCCGATCGCGACGCGGTTCTCGCGTTGGTCGAGGAACGCGCCCGTCTTCTGCCCATCATGGGGCGCCGCGAGATACCGCACGCCGTGTTCGTTGACCTCGACCACCGCCGGCACCTCCCCAGCGAGGAGTTCGACCGCACGCGAGAGCCCTTCGCGCGTCCGCACCGACGCATCGTGCCGCGCGAGGATGCCCGCGGGCCGCAGCAGGGCCTGCAGGGCCGCGACGATCGGGGCGCGGCACGCGTCGAGTCCCGCGCTCAGCAACTGCACCACCAACCACTGGTCGTAGCGGTCCACCACCAACGAGGGGAGTCCGTCGCCTTCCGCATGCACGACGCGGTAGGCATTGGTGTCGGCGTCGAGCGTCGCGCGCCGAGCCACCGCCGCGGCGAGGCGCGCGTGCCACCAGGCCCCATCGATCACCGCGCTGGGGTCACGGTCGAGCAGTCGCAGCGAGATCTCCGACGTCGGACTCCATAAGGCCCACCCCAACTCGGCGTTGCGCACATCGCGCACGCGCACCACACCTGCCGGCACACTCGGCCGCTCCTTCACATCCGTGCGGAAGATCCACGGGTGCCCTTGCAGCCATCGCTGTGTACCCTTCGTCGTGACGATCGCGAGCGGGCTCATCGGTCCATGGCCTCCCGCAACGCGCGCGCGGCGTCCTCAGGTGACGTGGCGCGCATCACCGCGGCGATCACGGCGACCCCCACGCCGCCAGCCGCAACGACGGACGCTGCGGTGTCCGCCGTGATCCCGCCGATCCCGACCGCCGGTCGTCCGCCCACGGCCAGCAGCCGCGCGAACTCCGTCGTCCCGATCGCCACCCCCGCATCGGCCTTGGACCCCGTCGCGAACACCGGGCCGATCCCCACGTAGTCCGCGGCGCGCGCATTCTCCGCTTCGTCGTCGCGGCCCAGCGACGCGCCGATGAGGAACCCCGAGGGCGCCAGCGCGCGGATCGCGGCGACCGGCACATCGGCCGGCCCCACATGCACGCCCGCCGCGCCGGCCGCGATCGCCACATCGGCGCGGTCGTTCACCACCACCGGCACCGGCACGGCCGCCACCAGCGCGCGGGTCACTTCCGTCAGCGTGCGGGCATCGGCATACTTGAGACGCACCTGTACCATCGTCGCCCCACCGCGCACGGATGCCGCCGCGCGCGCGATGAGTCCCGCCATGCCGTCGCGCGTGTCGTCCGTGATCACGACGAGACGCAGGGCCTTCTCCAATCCGTCCATCAGGTTCGCGCCTCATGCCGACCCGTTCTGTTCGCGCCCTGCGCGGCGCCATCACCGTGGGGTCGGACGATCCGCACGACATCCGTGATGCCACCCAAGAGCTGCTCGATGAGCTCTTGCATCTCAACGGGCTCGACCGCGACGATGTCATCAGCGGCATCTTCACGGTCACGCCCGATCTGGCCTCGGAGTTCCCCGCGCATGGCGCACGGCTCGTCGGCTGGCGCGACGTCCCGATGCTCTGCGCCCAAGAGGCCGGCGTCGATGGAGCGCTGCCACGGTGCATCCGCGTGTTGTTGCACGTCGACACATGGCGCCCACGGAGCGATCTGCGTCATGTGTATCTCCGCGATGCCGTGATGCTCCGCCCGGACCTCATCACGGAGTGAGCGGCGGCGGCGTCGCCGCGGAGTCCGCCGCCTTCGCCGCGGCACGCTTCGCCGAATCACTCCGCGCGCGGGCCCGCACGTCGCGGATCGCGATCAAGTGCTCGCGGTAGGTCGTGCGGAACTCATGGTGCCCATCGGGATGCGCGACGAAGTACCGGTACGGGACCTGCGCGGGGTGCACCGTCGCATCGAGCGATGCGGCGCCGGGGGCGGCGATCGGTCCTGGCGGTAGGCCCGGATTCCGGTACGTGTTGTACGGCGATCGCACGTTGAGGTCCGCGTACATCACGCGCGACACGGCGCGGCCGAGTGCGTAGATCACCGTCGGATCGGCCTGCAACGGCATCCCGATGCGCAGTCGGTTCCAATACACCGCCGCCACCACGGGCCGTTCCTCGGCGAGCCGCACTTCCTTCTCCACGATCGAGGCCAACGTCACCACCTCGTGGCGCGTGCGACCCAGCGTCGTGAGGCGCGCATCCCACTCGGGCTTCCACGCCCGCTCGAAGCGCGCGACCATCGCCGCGACCACTTGGCGCGCGTTGGTGCCGAGCGCGAAGGTGTACGTGTCGGGGAACAGGTACCCCTCGAGCGTCTCCACCGGCGTACCCACGCGTGCGCGGAGTGCGCTATCGCGGACCGCCGCTTCGAGCGAGTCCCGCGACAGATCCAACGCCTTCGCGAGCACGGGGATCATCTGCCGGATCAACCACCCCTCGGGGATCGTCACCGTCGCCACGACGCCCTCGCCGGTGTGGAGCGCATCGATCAATGCCCGCCACGACTGGCCGGGGCGGAGCGCATACGTGCCGGCGCGGATGGTGCGGTCGCGCCCGAGGGTGCGCGCGTAGTACGTGAAGAGGCGCGGCGACTTCACGAGCCCCGCCGCGCCCAGCGAGTCGGCCGCGGCGCTGAACGACGCTCCCGCCGGCACGAGCACCTTCACCGGTGGTCCGTCGGTGTCGCCAGTGCCCATGAGGCGCCACACGAGCATCAGCCCGACGGCCAAGGCCCCGAGGAACACCAGGCGCCACGGCCGCGCCGCCGCGCCACGCCGTCCGCGCGCCCTAGCCACGGGCATCCAAGGCGTGCTGCAACAACACCGTGGCCGCTAACGCATCCACGTCGCCACGACGGCCCTCGGTGGAGCCGCCCATCTCGCGGATCGCCCGCCGCGCCATCGCCGTGGTGTAGCGCTCATCCACCAACTTGGCGGGGAGGCCTGTGCGTGTGGTCAGCTCGCCCGCTAACCATCGCGCGTCCGTCGAACGCACCGTCTCGTTCCCCTCGCCGTCGAGCGGCAGACCCACCACGAAGCCCTCGGCCTCGGTCGCCGTGGCCTTCGCGATGATCGCCACTACGGGGATCTTCTTCCCCTTGCGTCGCTCGTGGAAGCCCGCGGGGGACGCGATCATCCCCAACGGATCGCTCACCGCGAATCCGATGCGGGCATCGCCGAGGTCGATCGCCAGCCAGCGCATGTCAGCCGCCCTCCGCCATCCGCCTGAAGAACTCGCGGTTGGTCGTGGTGGAGGACATCTGGCGGAGCAAGAAGGGCAACGACTCATCCTCGCCCATGCCGCTGAGGAACGTGCGGAGCAACAACGCGCGGTTCATCTCTTCTTGCGACAGCAATAGCTCTTCCTTCCGTGTGCCTGACTTGAACAGGTCGATGGCGGGGAAGATGCGGCGGTTCGCGAGGTCGCGGTCGAGTACCAACTCCATGTTGCCCGTGCCCTTGAACTCCTCGAAGATCACCTCGTCCATGCGCGAGCCGGTGTCGACGAGCGCGGTGCCGATGATCGTCAGCGATCCGCCGCCCGCGATCTTGCGCGCCGCCCCGAAGAACCGCTTGGGTCGATCCAGCGCGCCCGCCTCTACGCCGCCCGACAAGATGCGCCCCTTGCTCGGCGCGACCGCATTGTGCGCGCGCGCCAACCGCGTGATCGAGTCGAGCAGGATCACCACGTCACGCCCGGATTCCACCAGTCGCTTCGCCTTCTCCTCGACCATCGCGGCAACGGCGACGTGCCGCGCCGGCTTCTCGTCGAACGTCGAGCTCACCACCTCCGCGCTCGGCACCGCCTCGCGCATCCCCGTCACTTCTTCGGGGCGCTCGTCGAGCAAGAGGATGATCAGCTCCGCCTCGGGATGGTTCTCCGCGATGGCGTTGGCCATCTGCTGCAGGAGCACCGTCTTGCCGGCTCGCGGCGGCGCGACGATCAAGCCGCGCTGGCCTTTGCCGATGGGTGCGAAGAGATCCACCACGCGCATCGGGAGCGCGCCGTCAGCCGTCTCGAGCCGGAGCCGCTCGTCCGGGTACTGCGGGCGCAGCGTGTCGAACTGGCCGCGCTCGAGCGCACTCTCGACGGGGCGTCCGTTCACGGTGTCGACGCGCTGCAGCGCGAGGTACCGCTCCCCATGTTTGGCCGGCCGGATATCGCCCGCCACCACGTCGCCCGTGCGCAGCCCGAACCGCTTCACCTGCGCGGGCGACACGAACACATCGTCCGGTGAATCGAGATAGCTATGCTCGGCCGAGCGGAGGAACGCATTGCTCTGCTTCATGATCTCGAGCGTGCCGGACGCGCGAAGCACATCGCCACGGCGGAGCATCGCGCGGCCGAGCCGCAGGACGAGTTCCGGTTTGGTGAGGTCCCCAGTGTCGGGGATCGCGAGCTCATCCGCGAGCGCCACGAGTGCTGGCGTCGGGGTCTTCTTGAGTTCGGAAATGTCCACGGGCGGGTCCGCGCGCAGCGTCAACGGGACGGCGGTCCGGACAGGGGGGGAGGGGGAGATAATGCGCGAGGCGGGACTCGAACCCACGACCTTCGGCTCCGGAGGCCGACGCTCTATCCAACTGAGCTACTCGCGCAGGACCGGCCAGGCTGCTGTGTACGGGCGCGGCATGACCAAACGTACCCGGCTGATGAGGGGTGCGGCAAGGGAGACGGGTCTTTACATCCCCCGGCGATGGGCGTACGTATCCCTACACCTTCCACTCAGGACCCCGTCCGATGTCCGTTCCCCGATTCTTCGCGGCGTGCCTGCTCGCGCTCCCCACGATCGCCGCGGCCCAAGGTCTGCCCCTCAAGGACCTCCCGCGCGGCGGGCGCGAGATCGATGAGCCGTTCACGCTGGTCTCGGCCGCCCGCGAGTGGCGCGGGGGACAGCTCCTCGTCGCCGACGGCACCGAGGCCGAGTTGGCGATCCTCGACTTCACGAAGGGCACGCGTACCGCCCTCGGTCGCAAGGGGGCTGGCCCCGGGGAGTACCAGATGCCGATGGCCCTCCTCGGCGCCGGTGACACCATCTGGGTCATGGACGTAGCGCAGCAACGCATCGTCGCATTCCTACCCGATCTCAAGCCCGGAACGACGTACCCCGTCGTGACCTTCGATCAGCAGACCATGACCGCACTCTCCATGCCGATGGTCACGGATCGTCGTGGTCGTCTGTTCGCGAGCGCGATGAAGATCTCCCAAGGCACCACGGGGCCGATCGTCCCGGACTCGGCGTCCATCGTGCGCCTCGATCCGCGGACGAACAATGCGCCGCGCACCGTCGTGGCCACGGTCCGCAACGTGACGTCGGGCAGCCCGCAGGTCCAACGCAACGGGCAGAACGTCAGCATCAAGGTGCAGTTCCCAGGGCTCGTCGCCGCCGATGCGTGGGCGGTGTTCCCCGATGGGCGCGTCGCTATCGTGCGCGGCCACAACTACAGCGTGCAGTTCATCGGGGCCGATGGGAAGGCGAGCGCACCCAAGCCGATCCCGCACACGCGGTTCCCCGTGACGGCGGCCGATCGCACCGCGGAGATGGACGCGGTGAAGAAGGTGATGGTCGAACAGAACAAGATGATGCAACGGATGATGCCCGAGGGCATCACGATGGACATCGAGGTCACACCGCCCGCGCAGTGGCCCACGCAGTATCCCCCGCTGGCACCGCTCGCCGCCATCGCGGCGCCGGACGGCAAGCTGTGGGTGCGCCGCGCGGTCCCGGAGCGCGACGGCCGTCAGCAGTGGGAGGTCATCGACGCCACCGGGACGCTCGTCGCGCGCTGGCGCCTCGCCGCGCGTGAAGAACTCGTCGCCGTCGGCACCAACGTCGTGTACACGACGCGCCGCGACGAAGACGACCTGCGCTACGTGCGGCGCGTCGAGCTCCCGCGCTAACGGATCGTGACCGACCGCGTCCGCGCCATCGTCCGGTTCGTGACGCGGTCCGTCACCGTCAGCGTCACCAAGTACGTGCCGGCCGGCGTCTCGCCGAGCCCGATCATCAGCTGATCCGCGAGCGCGGGCGCCTGCGGCACCGTGCGGTCGAACGTGATGATCACCTCGTCGTCTCGCGTGTCCACCCCGGCGGCGCCACCGATCGATCCCAGCACGCGCGCCGCGATGCGGCCCGCCGCACCACGCTGCCGCTTGATGCTGAACGCCAGCGAGTACTGGGCGCTGCCCTCGCGGGCGCCGAGCTCGTACATCTCCCACACCACCCCGATCGCCGCGTCGCGCGCGAAGCTGCCCATCACCGGCGTGATCGCGAGGTCCGTCCACCGACGACCGCTTCCACGCGGCTCGACCGCTGCGGCCAGCAGCAAGTCGCTCATCCCAGCGCCTGACGTGAGGAATGGATCGGTCGCCGAGGCCCCCACCGTCACCGCGGCGGCCGCGCGCGCGGCGCGGGTGCCCTCGTCCGTGCTCGCTTCGATGCGATACACATAGGTCCCGGCGCCGACGCGCGCCGTCCACAGGCGCGCCGCATCGTTGACGTCGAGCGCGGAGTCACGCGCGACGACCTGCGTGCCGCCCGCCAGCACCCACCAATCACTGCGCACCGTGCCCGCCGTGGGTGACGAGGCCCGGATCACACTCGCCGGTGCCAACGCGGCGACGACGATGTCCACCGAATCCGCCACGCCGCGGAAGCGCGTCGGGTGCGACGGCATCGTGTCCACCGTGATCGACGCGAGGTTGTCCCAGCGCACCGGCATCGCGGCCGTGATGCGTTCCACCATGAACTTGTCGTCGACCCCCGTGCGCGCCGTCCCGAAGGCCGTCGTGCCTAAGAACGAGAACAGCAGGCCCGAGTCATACACCCACACCGTCGACACATCGGCGACGTAGGCGGAGGAGGAGCCGAACGCGGCGATGATCGCCGGAGGGCCGTAGCGGATGTAGATGTTGCCGCGATCGGTATCCGCCCCGCGCACGTCGAGGTCCCACACCGTCCAGCGGAGCTCGGCGAAGGTCACGCGCGCGAGGAACTCCAAGCGCGTCTCATTGCCCTCGCGCGACCACAGGGGATCAGCGAACAGCCAATACATGCGTCCCGTCGCGGCCCGTTGCTCGGGCGTCGCATTCCGCAACGCCGACGAATCCGTCCCGCGCATGACGCGCTCGAGACGATCCAAGCGCTGGGCCTCGGCCGGCGCGAGGAACGTGAACGCGCTGTCGTACGCCGCGGCGGCCGTCTTCACGTCGGCCGATCGATACGCCGCCAGCCCGAGGACCATCCACGCGTACGGATCCCACGGGATCTGCCGCAGCTGTGCGTCGGCCGTCGCGCGCAACTCGCTCCACCGATTCCGCTCGCCCATGGCCATCGCCACGGCGCGGAGGGCTCGCGGATGCGTCGGCGCCGCGCCCAGGGCTTCCTGGAAGAGTCGATCGGCCTCAGCATAGTCCGCATCGCCCGTCACGGAACTCGGGAGTCCCTGGGTCGACGTCTCGATCCGCTCGCGTACCGCCTTCATGGTGAGCTGCGGATTGGGTGGCATGTCCCCCTCTCCCTCACCGGTGCCCGACATCGGTTGCAATGCCGCCGCGATCGTGCGCACGGCCGCGCCGGGTGACGTCTCGATGCGACGGTTCACGAGGCCGTCATAACGCCGCCAATGCGCGTACCCCAGTTCGACCGCGGCATCGGCGAGGGCCATCGGATCGTCCGCAGCCCGCGCTTGCTTCATCGCCTGCTCGAACTGCGCGAAGGCCGCCGCGCGCGACATCGCGAGCCCCGACGCCAACAAGTAGCGACCCACCGCGATCCGGTACGCGGGCTTGTCCGGCGCGAGCGAGGCCGCCGTGCGCAGCGACGTATCCGCTTGCCGGCCCATCCGCGTGGGGTCCACCAGACGCGAACGCGTCTCCTTGGCCCACTCGGTCAGGCCCCACGCGATCATGCCGAGGCGATGCCACGTGGCCGCATCGCGCGGATCCGCGCTGATCGCCCGCTCCAGCTGCCGCAACACGGCGAGGGAGTCGTTCGCGTTGGCCGACGTGATGCCCATGCCGCTCCCGGCTTGGGCCTGCGTCGTCACGGGGGTCAGTGTTGCTGCGAACAGCGCCGCAGTCAGGATCCATCGCATCATCGGCCCACTCCCAAGGTCATGCCTCTCGTACCGCCGCATCTGTGATGTGAGACGTCGCGCGGCTCCTGAACGTTAGTCGCGTCGCCCTTGCGTTGGGGGCCGAAGTGTTGTAAATTTCTATATAACTATGTAGTTGTGTCTATCCTTCGACTTTCCCGATGCCAGCATACAAAAAGCGTCCCGTGGATCTGGTGCTCGACGTACGCAGCAAGTTGGAGTTCTGGCTGGGGCATCTCGATGGCGCCGTGTGCATCGCCCACGACAAGCTGCCAGACGAGCTGGCGGGGCAGGCGGGGATCACGACCCAGTCCCAGATCGTCGTCTACTGCGCGAGCGGGGCTCGTTCTGAGGCGGCGACGCGCGCGCTGCACAGCGCGGGATACCGGCAGGTGATCGACGCGGGCGGCATCGACGATGCCCGCCCACACCTCGAGGTCTAGCGCGCTCCCGCGCGCCGACGGAGCAGGGACAGCCCACCGATCGCCGCGACGATCACGACACCGACCGACGCCACGCGCGTGGCGCCGAGCGCGACGAAGCCCGCGAGGAATACGCTGCTCACGAGCAACGTGAATGCGGTGATCTTCGTGCCCGACCGCACGAACTCGCCGAACGAGATATGGATCCCCTCGCGCTCGGCGAGGCCGAGCGTCGTCACATTCGCGGTCGCACCGATCGGCGACGCGTTGCCCCCCAAGCAGGCCCCCAGGGAGAGCGCCCACCACAGCACCAGCGTGTCACCAGGCAGTGCCGCCACGAGCTGCGCGATGATCGGGATCGTCACCGCCACGAACGGGATGTTGTCCATGATCCCCGACAGGATCCCCGCCGTCCACAGGATCAGGATCGCGGCGAAGAGCAGCGTGCCCTCGGTCCCGAGGCCGAACGCATCGCGCCCCGCGAAGATCGCTTCGCGCAGGGCATTCGAGAGCGTGCCGACGAGACCCGTCTCGACCGCCGCACCCACCACCACGAAGAGCAAGGCGAAGAAGATGAGGGTCGGCCACTCGATCTCGCGCTCGATGATGTGCAGGATCCCATGGCGCCGCTCCTCGTGCGT
>JBEIVF010000291.1:0-1978 GCA_040374005.1 Gemmatimonadaceae bacterium
GTAGGTCGTGCCGCCGAGATTGAGCGACAGCAAGCGCGTCCACACCACCTCGGAGCCGAGCGCCGTGAAACCCGAGAGCGCGATAGCGAGGTACACCGGCCACGTACCCTTGGGCGCGGCGAACAGCTTCGGCTTGGTGCCTGCAGCGTGATCTTCCTTGCCGGCCACGTACGACGTTTCCTTGGCGAGCAAGATCGCGGCAATGGCCACCACGACGTTCAACGCCACGGCCACGAACGACGCGGTGCGCGTGTCGGTCACGCGAAGCAGGTAGTAGCCCGCGAGCAAACAGCCGATCACACCACCGGCGATGTTGCCGCCGTAGAAGAAGCCAAGCCACGACACACCCTTCGGCGTGGACTCGACCCAGCGCGCGATGGCCGGCAACGTGGCGCCCATCAGCAGCGTCGGGAACAGCAGCACCAACGCGCAGAACAGGCCGCGCATGATGAGGCCCGTGAAGCCCGAGCCCGCGATCGCGAAGTAGAGCCCACCGACCAGCGGCAGCAGCAGCGGCAACAACAACCCGAACCCGGCGATGCCGAGCTCAAGGTAGGCGTACACCTTCATCGGATGGTGCGCCCGCGAGACGTAGCGCGACAGCAGCAACGAGCCCAAGCACATCCCACCCATGAACGTGCCGAGCACGACCCCGAGCGAGATGGCCGATGAGCCCACGATCAACGTGATCATCTGCAGCCAGACGACCTCGTAGATCAGCGCCGCGCATCCACTCCCGATGAACAGGAGGACGAGCAGGGGTAGGAAGGGCCGGCCAGTGGTCGCGGCAGCGGCGGGAGCAGCGGGAGTGCCTTTCATCGTTCGCGTTGTGGTTATGCGGAAGCTGGGAGTTTGCTGGCGTCCCAGGCGCCTTCACTCTTGGCGACCACCATCGTGGCCGTCACGTCGCCGAACACGTTCACCACCGTGCGGGCCATATCGAGGATGCGATCCACCCCGAGGATGATCGCGATGCCCTCCCCCGGCACGCCGAACATCGCCAGGATGCCGATGAGCAGCGGAATGGACCCCCCTGGCACGCCGGCGGCGCCCACGGCCGTGATCACCGCCATCACCATCACGATCGCCATCTGCACCAGCGTCAGCTCCACACCGAACACTTGGCACAGGAAGATCACCGTGATGCCTTCGAACAGCGATGTGCCGTTCATGCACATCGTCGTGCCGATCGGCAACACGAACCCGGCGATGGACCGCGGCACCCCGAGGTTGGTCACCGCCGCTTCGATGGCGGTGGGGAGCGTCGCGGCACTAGAGCTGGTCGACACGGCCGTCACGAGGGCGGCCCGGATGCGCCGCGCATACTCGAGTGGCGAGATACCGACGTAGAACTTGAGGATCAACGCGATCGTGATCACCACATGCAGCGCTAGGGCGACGAGCACCGTGATCACGTACACCGAGAGCGGTTTGAGCAACGCGAACCCGAATCGAGAGCACACGCCGAAGATCAGCGCCGCCACACCGTACGGGGCGATGCGCATGGCCATGTTCACGATCTTCACCACGACCTCACTCAGCGCGGTGAGCACATCCACCATCGGCTGCGCGACCTTCTGCTCGATCATGGTGAGCGCGGCGCCGAACAACAACGCGAAGAAGATCACGCCGAGCATGTCGCCGTCGGCGGCCGACTTGATCGGATTGCGCGTCACGATGTTGACGAACGTCTCGATGCCGAACTTGCCCGCGGCTTGTTGCTCCTGCTTGGCTCCCGCATCCTCGGCGAACGTCGCCATCAACTCCGTCCTCACGTCCGGGGCGAGGCCCACCCCGGGCTCCACGATCTGCACGATGATCAGGCCCAGGATCGCGGCCAAGGCCGTGGAGCCGATGAAGTAGGCGATGGCCTTGCCACCGACCCGTCCCACTTTGCGCACATCGCCGAGTCCCGCCACCCCGAGCACGATGGACGCGAACACGAGTGGCATCACGATCATGAACAGCATCCGCAGGA
>JBEIVF010000179.1:0-4284 GCA_040374005.1 Gemmatimonadaceae bacterium
CCGTGAGGCGCGGCGGGCATTCGCTCGGTATCGCACCCAATGTTTTTGGTCGTATCGTCCCGACCTCGTCATCCAACTGCGCGATGTGCCGTGGGTCGCGGAGCAGTTGCGGAAGAACGGCGGTCGTGAGGCGTGGATGCTCGCGAGGAAGCTGTGCCCCTAACCGACTTCCAGCAGGCGATCCTCGCGGTCTTGGCGCAGTCGCGTGTGGCGGAGGGGTGTCTCGCCGGTGGTTCGGCGATACACATCGCGCCGCACTCCGCGCGCTACAGTGACGATCTCGATTTCTTCCACGACACGGAAGCACGGGTCGCAGCGGCGTTCGCCGGCGACCGCGATGTCCTGAGCGCGCAGGGATTTCAGGTCGACGTCGTGACCGCGCTTCCCGGATACATCCGCGCGACGGTGTCGCGAGGAAGCGACTCCACGCGCATTGACTGGGCGCACGACTCCGCGTGGCGCTTCATGCCACTCGTGCGTGGACCCTTTGGTGGCTTTCAGTTGCACCCGGTCGACCTCGCGATCAACAAGTTGCTCGCGGTCGCGGGGCGAAATGAAGTGCGCGATTACGTCGACATCCTGTACGCCCACGAGCACATCCTGCCGATCGCTGGGCTCGTGTGGGGCGCAGTCGGCAAGGATCCTGGCTTCTCGCCCGATTCGCTGCTGGATCTGTTGCAGCGCCGTGGTCGCTATCGTCCAGAGGATCTCTCGCGACTGCAACTTGCCGCGCCGTTCGATCTCGAGGTGGCCAAGCAGACGTGGCTTGCCGCGCTCGACGACGCAGACCAGTTCGTGCGGACACGTCCGAGTACGGAGTATGGCGCATTGTACTACTCGGTGCGCGGCGGGAAGTTCGTGATTCCCTCGACCGACCAGACGCTCGCGGAGCAGGGGGTGGTCCCGCACTTCGGCACGCCGGGGGGCGTGATTCCGCAGCTGAGTACGGAGTCGTAATTCGCTCTGCCCTGCCGTGTCACTAGCGCGACCCACCGGCCGCCCAGGTATCTTTCATCGTGCCCATCAATCGCCTCCTCGAGCGGATCGATGATCTGACGCCCGACGAGCTGGACGCGGTCCCGTACGGGATGATCCAGCTCGACGCGCGCGGTGTGATCCTCAAGTACAACGCCGAGGAGTCGCAGTTGGCGCAGTTGCCGCAGCGCGAGCAGTTGGGGCGCAACTTCTTCCAAGAAGTGGCGCCGTGCACGCGGGTGCAGGAGTTCTACGGCCGCTTCCGCGACGGGGTCGAGCGGCAGGAGCTCGACGCCACCTTCCGCTTCCACTTCGCGTTCGAGCATCGGCCGCGCGACGTGACGGTGCGGCTCTTCTACTCCAAACGGACGAGCACGGTGTGGGTGATCGTCTCCGATGTCGACGATGTTCCGCCGCCCTGCTGAGCGGGCGCGGGAACCAAGCCCGTGGGCGGTGCGCTCGTGATGGTGATGAGCTTCCCCCTCCGTGAACCCGACACCATCCTCGATGCCGCCGACGGCATGTCCCCCGGCGAGCTCGATCGGCTCCCGTACGGGATGATCCAGCTGTCGCTCACCGGGCACATCCTGAAGTTCAACGCGGTGGAGTCGCGCTTAGCGTCGCTGGACCAAGCCTCGCAGATCGGCAAGCACTTCTTCACCGAAGTCGCGCCGTGCACGAAGGTGCAGGCGTTCTACGGCCGCTTTCGCGAGGGCGTGCTCCACGAAGCGTTGGACACGTCGTTCAGTTTCCACTTCGCGTTCAAGCAGCATCCGCGCGATGTGACGGTGCGGCTGTTCTACAGCAAGCGCACGCGGACGGTGTGGGTGATGATCAGCGATCATGAGGGGCAACCGCTGGAGCGCGGTGAAGAGGAGGTGGCGGACTAATCCCGCCACCCCACCACACTCCACTGCTCCCCTTGCCGCACCAACAACAACTCCCGGTGCGGCGACCCCGCCTCCACACACCGCCAGTAATCCCGCGCCGCATCGGTCCCCGTCCACCACTCCCCCGCGATCCGCTCCGGCCCCACGGCGCTGAGCAGACGGATCCGCTCCTCCCGCCAGGTGATAGCGACAGGACGCCCCTCGTAGAGGACGATAGGCACCACTTCAGCCCGCGACAGCAGCCGGTGCACCGCCGGCAGTATCCGAGAACCCGTGCTTCCCGTGCTTCCCGTGCTTCCCGTGCTACTCGTGCCTCTCGTGCCACCACCTTCTGCGGCGGCCCACACTCCAGCTCGGTCTACTCCCCACCGATCCACGGCCGCCGCCCGCACCACACCTATACCGGCCGCCCTCAGTCTTTCGAGCGCCGCTTCAGCCGCGCTCGGATCCCTCCACGTCGGCCTCAGCAAATCCCCCTGCTCCGCCGGCAACGGCGCCGTCGCCGTGATCTGCACTTCCACCGCACTCACCGGTGCTGTTAGCGGCCACTCCTCCAGCAACGCGCGACATCGCTCGAACAACGGCGCCACGCGCGCTAACGGCCGCGCCGCACGCGCTTCCCGCGTCACCGTGTGCGGACGCCCATCGTCGAGCGTGAGCGTGATCGCCACCGCTGCGATCGCGCGCCCATCGCGCACCGTGTCGTGTACCAACCGTTCCAGCGCACCGCGCACCAAGAACAACAGCGGATCGGTCGTCTGCACACTCATCCCCAACTCGGCGCTCGCACTCCGCCGCGGATCACCGCGCAGCAGCGCCGGGCGCCGCGTGTCGTCGCCGTGCGCGAGTCGCCAGGCCATGAGACCGTGCTCACCCCAGCGTCGCTCCACATCGGTCGCACTGAGCGCGGCGAGCGCCCCACCTGTGGTGACGCCGAGCGCCCGCAACGCTTCGCGCATCGTCTCGTCCATGGGGATGAGCGCAAGCGGCACGCGCGCGAGGAACTCCGCATCGCGCCCCGGCGGCACGATCACCGGCGCCGCGTCGGCATCAGCCGCGCGGCCCCATGTCGCCGCGCGCGCCGCCACACACGAGTCCGCGATCGCCACGCGCGCGTGCGGATGCCACACACGTGCGATGTCGCGTAGTGCGGCCGCGAGCATGCCTTCACCGCCAATGCCATCGAAGCCCGTCGCGCCGATCCACCAGAGACCAGGCGCGCCAGCCACGGGCGACACTTGTGGCGACGCGGTGAGCAGCGCGGCGGTGGCGCGCGCGATCTCGCGACCGATGATGGCGTCGTCCCACGCGAGCAACTCGAGCGCCGCGCACTTCGCGCGTCCCTGCGCCACGGTGAGCCCCGTGCGCACCTGATGCCGCGCGGCCGCCGCGGTGACGGTGGTCAGCCGCGGTCCCTGCATCGCCCCGATGGGGATGTCGTCCCAGTGGGCGTCGCGCTGATGCTCATGCTGGAGCCAGAGGGCGGCGATGGGGAAGCGGGGGACGCGTAGGGCGGCTACGCGAGGGGGCACGAGAGGGGGCACGAGAGAAGGCACGAGAGGGCACGGGGGGTGGGGAGGGAAGTGTACCGAATAAAAGCCGAAGCGCAAGGGCGTACGTCAACCGGAACCCCTACTTCCCCCCCCCCCCCCCGATCCGCCACCACCCCCGCCGGCGGCAACACCTCCGCCACCGCCGCCACATACGGCACCACCACCGCCGTCGGCGCGCCGCCCTTCTGCACGTGCACCGTCACCGTCGCCGCGTCGCGGCGCGTCACCGCGAGACGCACCGCACTGCCGGGCGAGCCACCGCGCGTGGTCGAATGCACGAACACCAACGCGGCATCGGACTCGTGCGCGAGGCGCGTGAGTCGTGTCACCGTCTCACGCGACGCGGCGGGCGCACCATCGACCACGACCAAACTGAATGCGCCGCTCCGCAGCACGATGTCGGCGCACCACGCCGCGCGCGCGGGGTCGGGCGGCTGCACGATCCACACGCCCTCCTGCTCGCCGAAGCTCGACCAGTCGCGCGGCGACAACGTTTGCCGCGCGTCGATCACCGCGGCCCACGACTCGGTGGCCACGGCCTGCGCCACCCACTGCCACACCAGCGACGTCGCCCCACTGCCGGGCACGGCGATCACCTCGGTGAGGCGCCCACGCGGCAGACCCCCAGCCGACAGCGCGGCGTCGAGCGCGGCGATGCCCGTCGGAAAGACCGCCGGTCCGACATGGGGCCGAGCGACGACGGCCGCGAGCCGCTCGCGGAGCGCCACCAATTGCGGGGCGCGAGACGACGAGAGCGCAGGGACGGCAGCCATATTGGAGCATACCGAAGAAAAGCCGAAGAAGCAAGGTGGGGCGGCGACCGTATACTGTGATATATGATGCGCCCCCTCCTCCTCCTCGCCCTC
>JBEIVF010000282.1:0-2268 GCA_040374005.1 Gemmatimonadaceae bacterium
ACAGCCACGTAAATTACTCACTATGAACGAGATGCGGAAGCGGACCGTCGACAAAAGCGGATCGAGCCCCCAGGCGGGACCGGGAGAGAAACCCTCCTCGGTGCCCCCGCCGAGCGACGCCGTGCATAGCGACGCCGTGCATAGCGACGCCGTGCCGGAGCGACGTCGGCCCGCCCGCGGCGGGTCCCTGGCCCCATTCCGCTTGCGTCTGTTCGCGATGCTCATTTTGTTCGCCCTCGTCCCCACCGTCGCGGTGACCCTCGTCGGGGTCGGCACGGCCAATCGGGCGCTCTCGATGCTGTCGGCCCGGTCGGCGTGGGAGCGGATCGCCCTCAGCGGCGAGCAGGCGCTGGCGGCCGCGCGGACTGCGCCGCTCACCGTTGACCAGCGGGCGGCGGTGGAACAACACGACGCCGAGCTGCGCCAGTCGGTGGAGTTGGCGCGGCGCTTCGATTTCGTGGCCGGTCGCTCGATGCGTCTGGTCGTGGCGGGTGCCGTGCTCGTCGTGCTGTTGGTAGCGGTTGGTGCATCACGCGTGGCCGGACACTTGAGCCGTCAGCTCAGCCGTCCGCTCGATGAACTGGTGGGCTGGACCGGGTTGATCCGCAGGGGGCGGCCCATCCCCGAGCAACCGGAGCGCCGCGGCGCGCCGGAATTCGAAGTGCTGCGAACGGGGATGCGCACCATGGCCCAGGAACTCGACACCGGACGACGACGGGCGCTCGACGCCGAGCGCGCCGAAGCGTTTCGCGAGTCGGCCCGCCGCTTTGCGCACGAGCTCAAAAACCCGCTCACGCCAATCCGCTTCGCGGTCGATCGGCTCCGGCGGTCCGCCCCCGAGGAGTTGCGCGAGACGGTCGAAGTGCTGGCCGAAGAAGCGGCACGTCTGGAAACGATGGCCAAGAGCTTCGCCCAATTCGGCCGACTTCCCGATGGGCCAGCCGCCGACATCGATGTGCCGGAACTGGTCACGCGCGTTGCTCGCAGCACGGTGCCCGATCGACTGACGGTGCACATCAGCGCCGACGAGCCACTGCCGTTGGTGCACGGTTTTCACGAACCGCTGGTGCGCGCGGTCACGAACGTGTTGATGAACGCCGTCGACGCCTGTGGCGCGTCAGGACAGATCGACATCGGCCTTCGCTTGGTGGCACCCTACGTCACCATCACGATCCGCGACACCGGCTGCGGCATCGCGCCGGAGGCACTGGCGCGCATCTTTGATCCGTACGTGACCACGAAGCCCGGCGGCACGGGTCTCGGGCTCGCCATCGCTCGACAGACGATGGAAGCCCACCGCGGATCCATCGACGCCGTGAGCACCGTGGGCGTCGGCACCACGATATCTTTGCGCCTGCCGGTACCGCGGCGCAGCACGAGCACGGAGACATGATGCCGCGGGGCCGCGTGCTGGCACCGCGTCGGGCCGCGGTCGCGGTGCCCGTCGACACGAACCGATAAAAGCGCACCGAAATGCCCAGTGTCCTGATCGTTGACGCCGAACCGAACATCCGACGGCTGGTCGGCGCCCTGCTCGGCGCCGAAGGATATGACGTGCGCGATGCCGCCGATGGCGTCACCGGGCTCGCCCTCGCCGACGCCAATGAGCCGGATGTCGCCCTTGTAGACCTCATGATGCCGGGGGACCTTGACGGCCTCGCGTTGCTGCAAAAGCTGCGCGAACGTCGCCCCGATATGCCGGTGGTCATGATGAGCGGACGGGCCGCCCTCACCGATGCGGTGCGCGCCACCAAGCTCGGCGCCTTCACCTTCCTCGAGAAGCCGCTCACGCCCGAAGGGGTGCTGCTGGCCCTCGCCTCGGCCTTCGAACTGCGTCAGGCCCGCCGGGCCGCCGCTGCCCTGCGCGAAGATCTTGGCATCTCGGGCGAGATGGTGGGCGACTCGCCGGTGATGCACGACGTGCGCGCCCTCATTGCACGGGTGGGGCCGACCGATGCGCGCGTGCTGATCACCGGCGAATCTGGCACGGGCAAGGAGCTCGTGGCGGCGGCGCTACATCTGGCCAGTCCGCGGCGCGATCGTCCGTTCATTCGCGTGAACTGTGCGGCCATCCCGCGCGATCTGGTGGAAAGCGAGATGTTCGGGCACGAACGCGGGGCATTCACGGGCGCGACCGATCGTCGCCTCGGCCGGTTCGAACTCGCGCACACCGGCACGCTCTTTCTCGACGAGGTCGGCGACCTCGGCGCCGAAGCGCAGGCCAAGCTGCTGCGCGCCATCGAAGCGCGTGAGATCGAGCGCGTGGGC
>JBEIVF010000189.1:0-3939 GCA_040374005.1 Gemmatimonadaceae bacterium
ATCGAGGGCTCGGTCGCGCGGGCGGAACCCGTCCCAGCGCACGATCAGCCAGCGGTCCGCCCCGCCGCCGCGCACGCGACCGCGCTCCTCGCCGCTTCGCACCTCGCGGGCGACCACATCCCCGTCGTCAAGCAGAAGCACCGTCCCGTCGGGCGCGACCACGGGGAGATCATCGCGCCATTGGCCCGGCAACGCACGCACGATCCCGGCGAGCGGGATGCTCAGCACGCGCACGCTATCGCTGCGTTCGTCACGCAGCAGCACGAAGCGGCCCAACGGATCCATGCGGAGCGCCGACGCACTGTTGGCGAGGCGAATGGACGTGGCGACATCGCCGCTGTAGCGCTCCCAGATGTCGAGCTCGAGGCCGTCGGCACTCAGCGTGATCACGCGGTCGCCGCTCGGCGTCACGACCAACGCGCGCGGCGCATCGGCAGGCGGGGCCTCGCCGCGGGCGCACGACCGCGCCTCGACCGCGATGGTCCCCTCGGCCGTCTGCACGTACCAGCGATCGCCGTTGCTGGTGCGCACCGCGGCGGTCATGCGCGGCAGGACGAGACTATCGATGATCGCGGCGTTCGGTGGCCGCAGCCGGACGAATCGAGAATCCACATCGCTGTGTCGCACGAGGACGATGTCGCCCGATGGCGTCGCCAACAGGGTGTCGGCGCGGCGCGACGGTCCGCGCCACAGCCCGCGGGGCGTGGCGCGGACCACGCGGCCGCCGACGATGCCGAACGTGGACCAGCCGTCCGCGGAGGTCGCGTGCTCGAGCACGAGCGTTCCCTGATGCACGCGTCCGGTGCGCAGGTCCAAGCGGACCGCGTGGCCGGCGGTGTCCTGTAACGCCACGAGGCCACCGCCGTCATCGAAGGCAAGGATCTCGCGGATCACCGGCACCGCGTCCGCCGACGTCCAGACGGTGCGGTCGAGTGCGGGCCAGCGGTACGCCTGGGCGAGACCTCCGTCACCCGCGAAGCGGAGCAGGATCGCTTCCGGGCCGCCGATGTCGCTCAGGGCGGGGAGTGGTACGTCGGCAGGCAAGACGGGATCAGCGCCGCAGGCCAGTCCGGCGCCGAGCAGGAGCGTCCGGAGGAGGCGGGAGAACGAAGGACGGAGCATGAGCACAGGAGAAAAGATAGCGGGGCGCCCCCGTGAGAGATCGCCCCGCCCGGTCGCACGTGCCGTGCGGATCAGTACGAGGGGCCGAGGGTCCAGATCCAGTACCCCTTCCGATCCGCCGCGTCCCGAGGGATGGCGTAGTCCCACCGGATGATGGCGAAGTTGAACAGGTTCATCCGCACACCGGCGCCGTAGCTGCTGAGGAAGTAGCGCTGCTTGGTGAAGTCGTAGTTGTCCGGCTGCCGGAAGCTCAAGGACTGGCCGCCTTCCCACGCGGCACCGATGTCGTAGAAGAACAACCCTTCGACGGGCGGCAAGGGGATGGGCAGGAAGCCCAGGTCCACGCGACGGATCAGCGGGAACCGGAGCTCGGCATTGGCGAAGGCCACGCGGCTCCCCAACAGCTGCGTCGCACTGCACGCGGTCGGGTCGGAGACGATGACATTGCAACTCTGCGACTGGAACTGCTCGCGATCGTAGCCGCGCACGAAGAACGGACGCGCGATGTACTTGGGGAACTCCATCTCGTCGGGGCCCGCCGAGATATCAGTGGAGAAGCGCGTCGCGAACGTGAGCGTGTTGAAGATGATCGGCACGTAGTTCCGCACATCGGCCGAGTAGTGCATCCAGCGCGCGTTGCCGAGCGTGGGACCCATCTGGAAGCGCATGCGCCGCCCGATGATCGGCGCGGTCATCCCGTTCAAGGTGTTGTCCGACACGAAGGCCACGAACGGGCTGACGTAGTTCAACGTGCTGCGCCCGATGATGGAGTCGACGAAGCTGCCGGTGTTGAAGCCCGTGTTGAAGTCCACGCCCTGGCTGAGGAACATCGTGGACCGCTCGATCGAGTTGATCCTGCCGCCGATCTCGAACCGTGAGAACCGATTGAGCGGGTAGTTGCCGGTGGCGTAGATGTCCCGGAGGATGAACCGCGACAGCTCGGTCGTCTGGAAGAACTGTCCGGTGCCCGAGCTGGATTGTGTGGCGCCGTTCAGGAAGAAGATCGGGTACTGCTGGAAGCCCACGTTGTACTGCAGGCGCTTGGCGAGGGAGTTGAAGCCGACGAAGACCTGCGCTTCGTCGATGCGGCCGTTGATGGCGGCGGCCAGCGCGAGCCGCTTGTTGCCGATCATGTCGCCCAAGACGATCGTGGTCCCGCCGAACACGCCGCGCCCGAAGTTGTCCTGCGCGTAGCCGACGCTGGGCCGCGAGACGTACTCCGGGCGAAAGCCGCCCTTGTACTGCTCGTCGGTGAAGGTCGTCGGATCGGGGAGCGCGAGCTCGGCACTGTCGAGCAACGCGGCCACGGAGAGCACGGTCGGGGCGCCCCGCGTGGCGGCGAGTCCGGCATCGGACGCGTTCCGAATGACGTTCCCGCTCCGATACACCGACATCCGGCGACCGGTGGTGTCCTCGAAGGTCACCATCCCGCGCTCGGACAACGCCCGCTGCCGCGAGAGGGTCGTGTCGCTCGCGACGGGCGCGCGCGCCGTGTCCGCACGCGCGACGATGGCCGATGGCATCACGAACGCCTCCTTCTTCAGCAGGCGCGGATTATCCACCGACCACACGGTGTAGCTCCCCGCGTCGTAGTGCACGAAGGCGAGTCGGTCGGCGAGACGTGCCCACGAGATGGCGGGCGACTGTTCCGTGAACGACGCGACCGCGCCCACCAGGTTGGTGAGCTGGAAGTGCTTCTCGCTCGCGAGATCGTACAGGAACAAGTTGGCGGTGCCCGTGCGGTCGGAGATGAAGATCAACGATTCGCCGTCGGGGGACCACTGCGGATTCAGGTTGCGTCCGGCCTGATCGGGGAGCGTACTGATGGCGCCCGTTTCGAGATCGAGGACGCTGATCTGCCAGTTATCGAAGCGCAGCGAGCCGAGGTCGGCGCGCGGCCCGCGTTCGCTGGCGAAGGCGACGCGCCGCCCATCGGGCGACCAATTGGGCTGGTGATCGCCCCACTGATCCTCGGTCAAGCGTCGGAGATCACGACCGTCGATGTCGATCATGTACAGATCCGACAACCCGCCCTGCAGGCCCGTGAAGATGATCTGCCGGCCATCGGGGGAGAACGTCGGGTACAGCATCTGGTCGAGATCGGTGTCGAGGCGCGCGATCTCGCGCCGCGTCCGCACGTCGAGCAGATAGATGACGTCCTTGCCTTGGCGCTGCGCCGTGAACGCGAGGATGCGACCATCGGGCGTGAACGCACTCTGCGAATACGCGGAGCGCAGTTCTTCGAACTCGGGGTTGAGCGTTGACTTGGTGAGGCGCTTGAGGCGCTTGCCCGTGGACGCATCCGCGAGGTACAGATCGAGGAACACCTCGGCGCGCGCGAACGACCCCGTGGAGAGGAACGCCACATTGCGGCCATCGGGCGAGAGCGCGGGCGCGAGGTACACGGGATTGGCCCCGCCGGTGCGCCGCTCATTGAGCATGGGCTGCGCGAAGCGGCGCGCGCGCTCACGCTGCGCGATCTGCGGCAGATGCTTGAGCTGCATCGCCTCCTTCCACTCCTCGCCCAGCTCGTCGATGTCGAGGCCGGTATGCCGCCGCACCGCACGGTCGACGCCCACCGAGACGGTGGCCTGCATGATCTCCCCGATCACCTCGTCGCCCCAGCGCTGGGCGATGTACGCCATCATCGCTTCGCCGAAGCGGTACGGGAAGTAGAGGTCGGGCCGCACGGTCATGGCTTCGACCGACGGGATGTCGCCGTTGATCGCCGCATCACGCAGCACCATCTCGGTGGCCACGTGGCCGGGGCCGATCGAGAGGAACTCGGCCATGCCCTCCATGAACCACAACGGCGGG
>JBEIVF010000316.1:0-1557 GCA_040374005.1 Gemmatimonadaceae bacterium
C
Organism: Gemmatimonadaceae bacterium; assembly: GCA_040374005.1. GTDB lineage: Bacteria > Gemmatimonadota > Gemmatimonadetes > Gemmatimonadales > Gemmatimonadaceae > DASRAP01. Next base: position 2 of record JBEIVF010000316.1, read on the forward strand.
CCCCAGCGATGCCTTCGTCACCGAATTGTCACGAGCCCGTAACGCCGTCCTCGGGAAAGATCCCGGCGATCGTCGTGCCTTGGCCGACCACGCTCTCCGCCTTCACGGACCCCCCGTGGGCCTCTACCATATGGCGGACGATGGACAACCCCAACCCCGTCCCCCCCTCGGCCCGGGACCGGCCGGCATCGACCCGATAGAAACGCTCGAAGATCCGGGGCACGTGCTCGGCCGGGATGCCGGCCCCCGTATCACGAACGCCGATCTCGATGCCCGTGGAGGTGCGCCGCGAGTAGACCGTCACCGACCCACCGTCCGGCGTGTAGCGAATGGCGTTGTCCACCAGGTTCCCGATGATCTGTCGCACGGCCGTCGCATCAGCGAACACCGAGCGCGCGTTGGGCGCGATATCCACGACCAGCGACACACCCTTCGTCGTCGCCACCCCCTGCGACTCGCCCACCGCATCGCTGGCCGTGTCCCGGAGATCCACCGACACCGGGTTCGGCGTCCAGCCCCCCGACTCGATGCGTGACAGATCCAGCAGGTCATCCACGATCCGCTGCATCCGCTGCGTGTTGCGCAGGATCCCCGCCGCGAACTGCTGTCGGACCTCGACGGGAGGATCATCATGCGCGATCGCCTCGGCGAAGCCACTCACGATCGTGAGGGGCGTCCGCAGCTCGTGCGACACGTTGGCCACGAAGTCGCGCCGCACGGCCTCCACGCGCCGGATCGGCGTCAGGTCGAACAGCGCCACCACCGCGCCGCCCTCCCGGAGCGGCAGCGCCGTCAGCTTCACCGTCCGCTCGAAGACCTCGGTCTCGAGCTCGTCGGTGGTCGCCCCATCGAGGGCGCGCGCGATCGCCGTGCGGAGCGTGAGGTCGTCCGGCAGGCAGTCCACGGCGAACGGGAGGGCATCCGTCACCCCGAGCAGTTGCCGAGCGACCCGATTCATTCGCACCACGCGCCCCGCGCCGTCGAGTGCGATGACGCCCTCGTGCAGCGATTCCGTCACCTGCGAGAGCAATGATTCATCGGCCCGCAGCGCATCGAGCCGCGCCGAGAGCTGGTCCCCCATTTGGTAGAGCGCGTCCGCGAGCTCGCCGACCTCGCCGGGGGCGATCGTCACCGCACGCCGCGAGAGGTCGCCCCGCGCCATGGCTTGGGCCACGGTGCGCAGCCGCTCGATGGGCTGGGCGATGGAGCGCGAGAACGCCACACTCACGAGCAACGCGGCGAAGACGGCCAAGAGGCCCGTCATGATCACGTCGCGGCGTGAGGCCTCGACGATGGGCTCCAAGCGCTCGGTGGGCAACGAAATGCGCGCATGGCCCAGTGGCGCGACGGCAGCGGCGTAGATCTCCTCCCGGCCCGTCGAGGCGCTGATGCGCCGCGCAGTGCCGGGGACCGCGCCGGCCGTCAGGACCTCGGGGCGGTTGCCGTGGTTGGCCACGTCGTTGAGCGCCACGCCGTCGAACTCGCTGTCGCCCACGACCTTGCCACCGGGGGCCACCAGCGTCACGCGCACGCCGAGCGCGGTGCCGGCGAGATCG